>CALZIG010000251.1 GCA_945787585.1 uncultured Gammaproteobacteria bacterium
GCCTGGAATCCTGATGTATCAACAGGCACGCGTATCTATGCCACAGAGCGAACAGCGAATGATTCGCTGGAGATTATCGGCGGCGATTTTACTGAGGTGGGCGGCGTCCCTCATAAATATCTGGCCGTCTTTGACACTGCGCGGCCGACGGTCACAAATCACATAGCAGGTGGTTTTTACAATACGTCCCCACTCGATATTATTTTTTCGTGTACTCATAACACTACGGCTGGATCGTGTAGTATTTTTTATACAAAGGATGGAAGTGAACCTACACAGGCACTTACTCCATATGATTACATCCAGCCGCCGCCTCCACCGCCAGATCCGCCACCCCCACCCCCGCATCCGACGGACGATATAACGGTGAATACGACCTTGAAATTTTTCTCACGTGATGAACACGGCTCGGTGAGTGAAACCCTGTCGGTGACCTATGTGATTGACCAGACGTTCCCAGAGACAACTGTTCAGCCAGATGTAGCGTTACAGGATTTACTGCTGAGTGATGGCATTGACGAGGTAGCCGATATCGAGGTGACATTTTCACTGGTGTGTGAAGATGCCGGTGGTGCCAATTGTGATAAGACCTACTTCACCACTGACGGTACGGCCCCGCATAATGTAGACGGTACCCCCACTATTGATGCACGGCTCTACGATACGCCGCTCACCCCGAAAGGATTGTTACCGCTGGAGTCTTTAACACTGGCCGATCTGACCGGTGTTGAAACGGATGTCTTTTATGAGATGACTCTTGCCGATATCATTACCTCAGAGGCGACCGCGCAAATTCGCGTCAACCTCGCCGCGTTCACCCTTGATGACATACCGCGCAATGCCGTCGCACTCAATAGTATCGATCTACTACGGGTCAGAGCCTATGTGGATCTCGCCGCAGTACGGCTGGATACGCTTTCGACAGCGTTGCTGGGCAATGTGATACTTAACCCAGATGCGGTGCCGGATGGTGCGGAGACGCTTGCCGATATCCCTGAAAGCAATCTCGATTTAACCCAGATTACCCTCGGTTCGATTACAGGTACCGCCTATTCACTGGCGGAGATCCCAGCGTCGGTCGCTCCGCCACCAGCCTATATTCTGGCATCGCAGGTGCCGTTGATTGATGTTCAGCTGGATGGCACAGAGAATCGGATTGTGTTCGATGCAGTGCACCTTGAAAAGGTGCCGTTAGCGGCGCTAGAGGCGCGCTTTATTCCCGGTTCGAGACTCTTTGGGCTTATTAATTTACAGTTTTTCTCGCTGGACCGGGCGGGTAATAGCGAAGCATCAGGGGGCGGGAGCGGGGTGAAGTCACAAAGTTATTATGTTGATATCGGCGCACCACGCACCACGGCCTCGCCCAATACCGATGATAATGTTTTTACCTCAGCACAAAACGTGGTCTTAACCTGTTATGACTTTGAGGACGTGGCAGACGTGAATGGCGCTACCGGTTCCGGCTGCGACAAAACCTATTACACGCTGGATGGCTCAGTGCCCAATCCCGAAGATGCGGGGGCAACACGGCCGACAAAAATATATAGTGGGCCGATCCCGATCTCAACAGCCAAGGTGCTGCGCTATCTGTCTATCGACAAGGTGGGGAATGTGGAAGAGACCGGCTTTGATGTCTACGCCTTCACCTTTGAGAGCTCTGGCCACAGCGGTGTTGGGGCGAGCGGTTTTGCCGTGTGGCTCTTTGCGCTACTGGGATTAGCGCTGCGTCGGCGTTCGTGGCGGGCGGCGATTTAACCGCCCTGCCCACTGATCTATGACCCGCTGGAATTTAAGCTGGGATATAAGTCTGCTTTATTAACTAGTGACGGAAATGGCGCATGCCGGTAAAGACCATCGCCATGCCGTGCTCATTGGCGGCATCAATCACCTCCTGATCACGCATTGAACCGCCCGGTTGAATCACCGCAGTGATACCGACTTCGGCAGCCGCATCGATACCGTCACGGAACGGAAAGAACGCATCACTCGCCATCACCGAGCCTGTGACAGTGAGATCCACATCGGCCGCTTTGATCGCCGCGATGCGCGCACTGTAGACGCGGCTCATCTGCCCTGCGCCGACACCAATCGTGGTGAGGTCTCTGCCATAAACAATGGCGTTCGATTTCACAAACTTTGCGACCTTCCAGCTAAACAGTAGATCTTTCATCACTTCATCTGAAGGGGTCACTTCTGTCACCACCTTGAGGTCGGCCGCGCTGACCATTGCGGTATCGGCGGTCTGTAGCAGCATGCCGCCATTCACGCGTCGATAGTCGAGCGATACGCTACGATCTAACGGCCATTCACCGCACGCTAGCAGGCGCACGTTGCCCTTTTCTGCGATGGTGGTCATGGCCCCTTCGGTCACGGACGGTGCGATGATCACCTCCACAAACTGGCGATCAATGATGGCGCGTGCGGTGGCGGTATCGAGCGGACGATTAAATGCAATGATGCCGCCAAAGGCCGATGTTGGGTCCGTTTTATAGGCGCGGTCGTAGGCGTCGAAGAGCGAGTCGGCGACCGCGACGCCACATGGATTGGCGTGCTTCACGATCACACAGGCAGGCATTTCAAACTGCTTCACGCACTCCAGTGCGGCATCGGTATCGGCGATGTTATTGAATGACAGTGCTTTTCCCTGTAGTTGCGCGGCAGTGGAAACACTCGCCTCCTGCGCGCGGGATTCAACGTAGAATGCCGCCTTTTGATGCGGGTTCTCGCCGTAGCGCAACTCCTGCGCTTTGATGAATTGTGCATTAAAGCTGTGGGGAAACGCGGCGCGATTGTTATTCGAGACACCGCCATCGGTGATGCTGCCGAGGTAGTTGGCGATGGTGCTGTCGTAAGCGGCGGTGTGTTCAAATGCCTTAACCGCGAGCGCAAAACGGGTGGCGTGGCTCAGCGTGGAGTCACTGGCCGCCATCTCTTCGAGCACTTCAGCGTAGTCGGTGGCATCGACCACAATCGCCACGTCTTTGTGATTTTTAGCCGCGGCACGCACCATCGTCGGTCCACCGATATCGATATTTTCGATCGCCAGCGGCAGGTCACAATCGGGGCTGGCAACGGTCTGTTCAAAGGGGTAGAGATTTACCACCACTAAATCGATCGGTGCGATGCCGTGCGTCGCCATCGCGTCGCCATCGATATCGCGTCGCCCCAGAATGCCGCCGTGGATCATCGGATGCAGCGTTTTGAGACGCCCATCCATCATCTCCGGAAAGCCGGTGTGGTCGGAGACCTCGGTCACTTCAACGCCGTTATCGGCCAGCAGTTTTGCGGTGCCGCCAGTGGAGAGAATCTCAACCTGCATAGCGCGCAGGCCCTGGGTGAATTCGAGGATATTGGTCTTGTCAGAGACACTGATGAGCGCGCGTTTGATTGTCATTGCAATGAGGTCTTCCCTGGGTGGACGAGCTGAATCGGTTTTGAATCGATGCTTACGATAAAAATCATCAATTATTCAGATTGTAGATTTCGAGTTTTTTTCGCAGTGTACTGCGATTGATGCCGAGAATCTCTGCTGCTTTGCTCTGGTTACCGCGGGTATGGTCGAGCACCGCTTTGAGCAGTGGCATTTCCACTTCATGCAGCACCATGCGGTAGAGGTCGGCGGGCGGGTGGCCATCGAGATCGTGAAAATAGCGTTCCAGTGCAGAATCAATACAGGCGCTGATGGGCTGTTTGCGGCGTTCCTGACGGTTTTTTTCCATTATGCGGCGGCTTCTATGTTGGATGATTGTGAGGTGAGATGTGACGTTTCCTGCAGTTGCTCAAAAAAATCGCGGGTGAGCGCCAGCTGTGCTGTCACGCTGTCGACACGATTGACCGCCTGACGGAAGGCGCCGCCCGCGGTCTGCCCTTTGCTGTACCACGAGATATGTTTGCGTGCCATGCGTACGCCGATGTATTCGCCATAAAACTCATACAGACGTTCGAGGTGATCGAGCATGATGGCGCTGATTTCGCTAATCTCGGGTTCAGCGAGGTGCTGGCCGGTGGTGAGGTAGTGATTAATCGAGTTGAAGATCCACGGCCGGCCCTGTGCGGCGCGCCCGATCATCAGTGCATCGACGCCGGTCTGCTCCAGCACCAGTTTCGCCTTTTCAGGGGTGGTGATATCGCCATTGGCGATAATCGGAATGTTGACCGCCTGCTTGATCGCAGCGATGGTTTCGTATTCGGCATTGCCGCGATAGGCGCACGCACGGGTGCGGCCGTGAATCGCCAGCGCCTGAATCCCGGCCTGTTCCGCAATCTGAGCAATGGTGACGCCATTGCGGTGTTCGGGTTCCCAGCCGGTGCGGATTTTCAGGGTGACCGGGATATCAACGGCGTTGACCACGGCATCGAGAATGCGCGCGACGAGGTTTTCGTCCTGTAATAGCGCGGAACCGGCCATTACGTTGCAGATCTTTTTGGCCGGGCAGCCCATGTTGATATCGATGATCTGCGCGCCATTACCGGCGTTGTGTTTTGCGGCTTCTGCCATCATCGCCGGGTCTGAGCCCGCAATCTGCACCGCGCGCGGTTCAATTTCACCGTCGTGATTAGCGCGCCGCAGTGTCTTTTCGCTGCCGTATAGCAGCGAATTTGAGGAGATCATCTCTGATATCGCCATGCCAGCACCGAGCCGTTTACACAGCTGGCGAAATGGGCGATCGGTGACCCCCGCCATCGGCGCGAGCATCAGATTATTAGTGAGTTTGTATGGTCCGATTTGCATTTATCTAAGCGCTACATTGTCAGTTTGCGCCGTGTCGATCTATGCCGACTGGTCGCAAATGCAGAGGGCAACATGATACCTGCAATGGGAGTGAGGATAAAGCCGTTATTGTTGCTTTTTTAACCATTTATTTGAAATCAAATTCAAAATTGACGGCATTCTTATCTGGGTCGATCAGCTCCAGTGCCACGCTCAGCGTTGCGCCGGCGGGAAATCCCTGATCGATATCAACCGTTTGCGGAAGATACTCGCTGGCCCTAAAGGTGCGTGTGGCCAGTTGCTTATGGTTGAGGTCAAAAAAGCTCAATTTGAGCTGAGGGTAAGCTTGAATGAAGTCTGCTTCATTTTTCATGGTGACGCTGATCAGCAGCGCCTGCGGTAGCGTCGGGTGGCTGCGCACATCTCTGTGGGTGATGGCGACCTTGTTCGGGGCGTGTTGTCGCGCCAGCTCACAGTGCGTAATGGCACAAAACTGTTCGAGCCAGGGGCGTAATTGCGGATAGTGCTGGGTCAATTGATTGGGGATGAAATAGCCTGCCTGGGCGATGAGCGTGGCGCACAGCAGAAGCCCCAGTACGCCCCATTTCAGCATCGAGGGCTTTGCAGGGGCAGCGTCGGCGGCGGTTTCATCGTCAGCAGAAAGTGAGTAGCGCTGCGCGACGCTGTCATTATTGAGGCGATCAATGGACGCGATTTGCAGGCTATCGACCGGTCCGCTGTCATTCATCGGGTGTTTGGAAAGGGTGTAAAGCGCATTAAAGATTTCACCACATTTGCCACACTGCACCTTGCCACCCGCAGCGGTGAGGTTATGGTCGCTGATGCTGAAATTGGTACTGCATTGTGGACATTGGGTGAACATCGCTGTTGTCACTTCTCCTAATATACTGATGGTATTTGATGATATAACTGATCGCTGGCAGGCGGCCGATTTAGCCTGTTTTACGCCTGGCAACTAGCCGCACCCAGCCCTCTTTTTCAGCGACTGGCTGAAACTCAAACCATGGTGTATACGCCTCCATCACCAGCGCTGTCTGTTCTGATAATATCCCGGATAGCACGATGATACCGTCCTCTTTGACCAGTGTGGAGAAATAGTCGGCCAGTTCGATGAGGGGATTAGCCAGAATGTTCGCCAGCAGGCAGTCGACGGCGCTTAGCTCTCCTTTTACCTCAGTGGGCAGGGCTGTGGTGATCTGTGCTGCGACGCCGTTCTGCGCGGCGTTACTGCGGGTGGCGAGCAGCGCCTGCGGGTCGATATCGACCGCTGCGATGGACGTCGCCCCGCACAGCGCCGCGCCGATGGCGAGGATGCCGGAGCCGCAGCCGAAGTCGATCACTGTCTTGTCATTGAGGTCGCTCTGGTCTATCCACGCCAGACAGAGCGCGGTGGTGGGGTGAGTGCCGGTGCCAAAGGCGAGGCCCGGGTCGAGCATAATGTTGATCGCATCGGGTGCCGGCGGCGCGGTTTCGGTGGGGCAGATCCATAGTCGCTCACCGAAACAGATCGGTTTGAATGCATCCATCCAGACGCGCTCCCACTGCTGCTCTTTTAAATCGGTGATGCGGTAAGGGGGTAGCGATGCAAACGTGGCGTCCTGCTGAATAAGCGCCAGAACGCGATCAAAATCGGTGCCGGCTTCGAATAATCCGACGACACAGGTATTCGCCCACAGGTCGCTGGCATCGGGCGCAGGTTCATATATAGGTGTGTCGGCACTGTCTTTAAACGTGACTGAAGCGGCCCCTGCTTCGCTGAGCTGTTCTGAAAGTGGCTCCACCAGCGCGGGTGAGACATCAAAGGTAAGTTCTTGCCAGGCCATATTGATCGGGTCATTTTGTTGATGTGAAGAGAGCGGTTATTGTACGCGTTTGCGCAGGATGAAGGCGAACCCGATTTATTGCGTGATGACGCGTATGATGGGCTGAGGCATATCCGAAATGTTTCATGAGTTGGAGGGGATGCAATGAATGCGCTTTTAACCCTGTTTATGGCCGCCTGCTTTTTGGTCGTCGGTTGGCACTGTGTGAAGCGGCCCGTAATCCTGCAGCAGTGGGTCTTGCAGTTACAAGAGAAAAACCCGTTAGTGGCCGAGATGAACCCGTTACGAAAGTGGGTCGATAAAAAGAGTTTCGTGTGGGCGTTGCAGCTGTTGGGCGGGCTCAGTCTGTTGAATGGTGTGATGTTGCTGTCGACACTATTTGTCACCCCCGGCAGCGATGCTCAGTTTTGATCGCGCATCATAAAATGCCCGGACAGCGGTACCGCTGTCCGGGCTTGATTAAACCGTTTCCGAGGCTTTTGCCAGCCGTGAAATTTTCCTGAGCAACATATCACCCCATTCATGACTCATTAATCCAGTCAGAATCATCGCGGTACCCAGCCACACCTCAATGCCGACCCGCTCGTTATTGAATGCGTGGCCCAGTAACAGCGCCAACACGGGTGTGAGCAGTGTCATCAGTGTCGCGCGACTCGCCTCGATGTTTTTCAGTAAATAAAAAAACAGGATAAAGCCAAGCACTGATCCAAACACGCCGAGATAGACGGTGGCAGTCAGCGCGCGCGTGGGCACGGATGTCGGCAGTCCGCCACCAAAGATCAACCACGTGAAAAAATAGAGCAGGGTCGAAATGATCAGTGCGCCGGTGGTGACCGCCACAGGTGACAGCCCCGCATTAATGCGCTTGAGCCACACGGTGCTAACAGCAGTCAGGCTGATTGAAACCAATAGTGCCGCGATGCCAAAGAGCGCCTTTTCACCCAGTGAATAACTGCCACCAAAGACCACCACCAGTCCGACCAGTGCTGTGATTAGGCCGATGACCCTTGTCGCCGTAAAACGACGCTCACCCAGCCACACCACGGCGAGAATGCCGGTGGCGATCGGAGTGAGTCCAAAGATCACGGAGACAATGCCCGAGGGGATAAATTGCGCACCCCAGTCAACACATAGCATCGCGCCGTAGATACTCATCGTCGCTGCGAGATAGGCCTGGCGTGCATGTTTATGCCACGGCACAGGAATGCCCATCGACTTTATGATGACCAGACACAGCAGCGTGCCCAGCAACATTCTACTGAAGACGCTAAAGAGAAAGCCCTGCCCTTCGCTGCTCCACTGAATGGCGAGCGGCGTGGTGGACCAGATGATGACAACGGCCGCAAAGGCGGCAAAGAGCTGCATGATATGGGCTCCATTTTTTAATAACGTAAAAAACAAAAAAGGCCACGGAATTTTCATTCGGTGGCCTTTTTATAAAACAGTTTGATGAGGTTTGTATTACAACATCAGGTTCCCTGTTTTCAGGCGCATGCATTTAACCGCCACCAGCCACATTGGCAGGTGGACGCGTTTAATACATAACGGCTTGTTCAGGGTTCTGTTCATGGCGTGGGAGTCTGCCTGTGATATGAGGTTAAGTCAATCATGAAATAATGATTAAGTACTGTCATGGTGATTGGCCGTGCGTGTCAGTTGTGCCGCGCTTTGAATAAGCGTTGCACTGCCGCCACGGAATGCGTTGGCTAGTTGGGTCAGTGTTCTGTCGGGCGCTTTCTGGCCGTTGCGATCAACGAATAGATAGACACCGGAGGTAGGATTGACCCATGTAAAGCGCGCCTTAAGCGAGGGCTTGTCCGCAAAGTGAAATTCGACCCAGCTCCCTTTGGGCAGGGTTTGTGCCAGTCGAGTATATTGATCTTCGTTGCTGGTGTCGGCATTTTCAGCCGCCGTTGCTGGTTGTTTTACTTCCTGTTGCGCGATGGCTTTAGCCGCTGTGGCTCGCTGCGGGAGTTGTCCAATGCTTGAGATTACAGCATTGGTATAGAGCGCCGCTATTTGACTGTTAGATTGCAGCTGGACTTCAGCCTTAATTGACGCAAGGAACTGCTTTTTGAAATCACCCTTAAGTTGTTGACGACTGCTATAGAGTTCCTGTAGTGCGGCAAAGTAGGTGCGCCGTAGTTCGTGATCATCGGCATTATCTGCCATTTGATAGAGCGTTTCGCCGAGCCCATCCATAATCGACAGGAAGCGTTCTGAAAAACGGTCGGCAGCCTCAAGGCACTGTTCCTGAAATTCTCTGGACGAGCGCGCCTGGTGTGGCCTGGTGGATGGTTGACTAGCGGTTGAGTGATCTGTTGGCATATTGTGTTCCCGGTGTCGAAAGAGAGCCTGCTGATGTTGTTATTTATAGCACCTCCCCCCCATTTTTTTTGTGACTGCTGGCTCAATAATTTAGTTTGGCGAGCGATACCTTACTTATATGCTGATATTTGTGAGCATGATCACAATATGCCTAAAACGTTGGAGAATAGTGTGAGCGAACTGAATGTGTTTAAAGATCAAGAAGATGCAGTTCCCGGAGTGATATCGTCACGATGGATCGGCGAAGTTTCGGGGCTGGCCTCCCCCCCCGACGTCTACATAAAAGTGTTCGATTTGATGGAGTCTCCCACGGCGGCAGCAGAGGATATGGGGCTGATTATCAGTCAGGATCCCAGCCTCACCGCGCGCTTGCTTAAGATTGTAAATAGCCCGATGTATAGCTTTAGTTCAAGGATTGATACGGTGTCGCGCGCCGTGACAGTAGTGGGGCTGCGCGAGCTTTATAGTCTGGTCGTGGCCGTTTCGGCAGTGAAGTCATTTTCTGCGATACCCAATGACGTTGTTAATATGGATACATTCTGGCGCCATAGTATTTATTGCGGCATCATCTCTCGCCTGCTTGCAAAGCGTTGTCACGTACTCCACACAGAACGACTTTTTATCGCGGGCCTGTTACACGATATTGGCAGTCTGGTGATCTACAATCGCGCGCCCGACATCGCCAAAAGAATACTGGAAATCGCTGAAGGCGATGAAGAGAAAGTGTTTAATGCGGAACTGCAAGAGCTTGGATTTAGTCATGCGGAACTGGGTGGCGAATTGTTAAAAGAGTGGACGTTGCCAGAAAGTTTGCAAGATGCGGTGGCATTTCATCATCAGCCCGGACGCGCTAAAGGGGGCACGCTGGAAGCGGCGATTGTGCATATTGCGAATGTACTGGCGAATCAGTCGGAACTTGGTGCCTTTAGTGAAGTCAAAGTATTACCTGCGGAGATTGATGATGCGGCGTGGGCTGCGACTGGCTTGAACCCCGAGACGTTTGATCGTGACGAAATCATCGGTGAAGCTGGGATTCAGTTTGTCGAGTCGGCCAGTTTATTCTGGTAGTGTGTGCGGTTGATGGGGGTGTGGTGGTCGCCGCGTAATAAACGTGAGGCGCTGCTTTATTTTCCCCGTGTTAAACTGGCGAACTCAAAATAGCGTGCGTTCTGTCTTTAGCAGCGTGATCAATATTGTATTAATGAGTAGAGAGAGGGATCTGTGAAAGTATCAACGTCGATGTTAATGGCCGTCACACTGCTGGCGCTGATTGCGCCTGTGAATGCGGGCGTGGTGATAGAGAGTGTCAACAAGCATCAACAGCATAGCAAGGTAAGTATTGAAGAGACGCGCGCCAGAATCGACAGCGGTTCAGGCGATGATTACCTGCTGATGGATCTGGCCAGCGGTAAGACCTACACGGTGAATCACCTCGAAGGGGTGGTGATCGATCTTGAGTCGGCCGTCGTCACCAGTGAGCACATCACCAATGCCGTTAAAGACCGAATGATGCCGAAGGTTGAGCTGGTGAAGCAAGGTGATGGCCCGATCGTTAATGGTTATGCCACCGTTCACTATCGTGTGATGATCAACGGTTCGATTCACTGTTCCGACGAATACCTCTCACCGAAGGCGATTGAAAACGAGACCGTTAAACGTTTTGTCGCAGCGATGGCAAAGGGCTCTGACGGCGCTGATAATATCATCATGGCGTCGCTGTTTGGTGATGCGCAGATGTGCGAAGCGGCCGCAGACATTATCGATGATGAATACGCGCTGAGAGGCTTGCCGATGCGCTCGGTGGATCCACAGGGAATGGTTACCCATGAGATTACCGCCATCACCGCGCCGGTAGCTTTTGCCGTTGAAACAATGACACTGCCGGCGGGTTATGAACTGTTGAGCCGCGCACAGATGCGTGAGCGACTTAAAGAACGCGCCAAAGCACTTCAGCAGCAGATCGACGCGCTGCCCGAGATCGATATGGAGCAGGTGATGAAACAGCAGCGCGAGATGCAACAGCGTATGAAAGAGAGCGCTAAAGATTTAAAGCAGGAGTTGAAGACAGGCTTTGAATAAGTTGTCCGCGTTATGATTGGAGAGGGGTCACTTCGGTGGCCGCCGTGGCGGCACGCTTTCGTGCATCGCCGGTGGTGTTGCCATAAGCGAGCGTGACCCCCATGCGGCGTTTTGTAAAGGCTTCCGGTTTGCCAAACAGTCGTAGATCGGTCTGAGTATCCTGTAGCGCATGATCGATATTGTCAAAAGCGATGCCCTGTTGATCCATCGTGCCGTAGATGACGGCGCTGGCCGCTGCACCGACATTCATGTCGACTGAAACCGGTAGACCCAGGATCGCACGCGCATGGAGTTCAAACTCATTTTGATACTGGCTCGTCATTGTCACCATGCCGGTGTCGTGCGGGCGCGGGCTCACTTCACTAAACCATACGTGATCGCCTTTAACAAATAGCTCAACACCAAAGATACCGCGACCGCCAAGATTGCGAGTGACCGCAGCCGCAATTTCCTGCGCACGTTGCAGCGCAGCGGGACTCATCTGTTGCGGCTGCCAGCTCTCGACATAATCACCGTTGACCTGTCGATGGCCGATCGGCGCACAGAAGTGCGTATCGATTTCGCCGTGACGATTGCGTGCCCGCACCGTAAGCAGGGTAATCTCAAAATCGAAGTCGATCATCTCCTCCACGATCACCCGCCCCCCTTTTATGCGGCCGCCGCTGATCGCATAATCCCACGCCTGTTCAATCGCCTCCGGTTCGTCGATGGTCGATTGTCCCTTGCCCGAAGATGACATCACCGGCTTAACAATACAGGGATAGCCAACGCCGCCGTCTATCGCCATGCGTAGTTCATTGAGGCTTTCGGCAAAGGCGTAACGCGAGGTCGGTAGTGCAAGCTCCTCGGCCGCGAGTCGACGAATCCCTTCGCGGTTCATCGTCAACTGTGTGGCGCGTGCAGTGGGGATTACTTCGGCAATGTTTTCGGCTTCGATCTCGGCCAGTACATCTGTCGCAATCGCCTCGATCTCCGGTACGATGATGTGAGGGCGCTCTTCTTCAATTAAGGTACGTAGCGCCACTGGGTCAGCCATGTTAATCACATGGGCGCGGTGTGCTACCTGATGCCCCGGCGCATTCGCATAACGGTCGACCGCAATGGTTTCGACCCCGAGGCGTTGCAGTGCAATGATCACCTCTTTGCCAAGCTCGCCACTGCCAAGCAGCATAACGCGTGTTGCGCTGGGGGATAATGGTGTACCGATTTTCATTGATATAATCCTGTTGGCCTGCAATGGCTGCGCGGATGATGATAGCGGTTATCCCTGTTAATGAAAACGCTGAGCCGCTACAATGCGCGCAACTTTTTGAAAGATCGCATGGAGGTCGAAATGGTTATTTTTTCAACATCGTATGGTGATATCACCATTGAACTGTTCCCCAACGAAGCGCCGATTACAGTGGAGAACTTCCTGAAATATGTCGATGATGGCTTTTTTGATGACACCATTTTTCACCGTGTGATTCCCGGTTTCATGTTACAGGGTGGTGGCTTTACTGCGGACATGGCGCAGAAAGAGACCCGCGAACAGATCAAAAACGAGGCAGACAACGGCCTGAAAAACGAACGCGGTACCTTATCGATGGCGCGTACTGCGGTTGTCGATAGCGCGACCTCACAGTTTTTTCTTAATCTGGTGGATAATGATTTTCTCGACAACGGCAGCCGTGATTTCGGTTATGCCGTCTTTGCCAAAGTGGTTGACGGGATGGAAGTCGCGGATGAGATCGCCAAAGTGCAGACCGGTAATCAGGGTGGCCATCAGAATGTACCTGTTGAACCCGTGATGATAAATTCAGCGCGGCGTGTTGATGCCGCTGAAGTGAGTGGCGATGAAGGGTGTTAATCTGGCGATTCGCGAATTAATTTGAACGTGAAGAAGGCGCCACTATGGCGTCTTTTTTATGGGCTGACATGGTTGGCGTGGTATTTTCAGGAGATTCCCTTGGTTGCCCTCCCTTTCTCGCGTAAAATACCCGGTTCCCCTGAAATTCCAGGGTGAGTGGCGGTCAGTGAGTAAATAGATGTTTTATCAAGATCAATTCGATGTGATTGTGGTGGGTGGCGGACATGCCGGTACCGAGGCCGCGCTGGCGGCTGCGCGCGCGGGTGTGAAGACGCTGCTGCTGACCCACAACATCGATACCCTGGGGCAGATGAGCTGTAACCCGGCGATTGGCGGCATTGGTAAGGGGCACCTGGTCAAAGAGGTCGATGCCCTGGGTGGGTTGATGGCGCGCGCTGCTGACAAAGCGGGCATCCAGTTTCGTACCCTCAATGCGCGTAAAGGTCCCGCCGTGCGTGCCACACGGGCACAGGCGGATCGTGTTTTGTATCGTCAGGCAGTGCGTCCGGCGCTGGAAAATCAACCCAATCTGACGCTGTTTCAGCAGTCGGTTGATGATCTTATCGTCGAAAATGGCCGTGTCGTGGGTGTGGTGACGCAGATGGGGTTGCAGTTCCGTGCCCGCGCGGTGGTGCTGACGGTCGGCACCTTTCTCGGCGGGCTGATCCATGTCGGTATGTCCAATTATCAGGGGGGCCGCGCGGGCGACCCGCCATCGAATGCGTTGTCGCGCCGCCTGCGTGAGCTGCCGTTTACTGTCGATCGGCTGAAAACAGGGACGCCCCCGCGCATCGATGGCCGCACCATCGACTATTCACAGCTGACCGAACAGCCGGGCGACACACCGCTGCCGGTTTTTTCATACATGGGGCGTATCGAGGATCACCCGCGTCAGATCTCGTGCCACATCACCCATACCAACGAAAAGACCCACGACATCATTCGCAGCGGACTCGATCGCTCACCGATGTATTCCGGTGTGATAGAGGGCGTTGGCCCGCGCTACTGCCCATCGATTGAAGATAAGATTGTGCGCTTTGCCGATAAAAGCTCACATCAGATCTTTGTTGAGCCGGAGGGGTTGACGACTCACGAGGTCTACCCGAACGGCATCTCAACGAGTCTCCCCTATGATGTGCAGGTAGCGCTGGTGCGCTCAATGAAGGGGTTTGAGAACGCCCACATCACCCGTCCCGGCTACGCGATTGAATACGACTACTTTGACCCGCGCGGGCTTAAACCTTCACTCGAGACCAAACATATGGCCGGGCTTTTCTTTGCCGGCCAGATCAACGGTACCACCGGTTACGAAGAGGCGGCGGCGCAGGGGCTGCTGGCGGGGCTGAACGCAGCACTGCTGGTGCAGGAAAAGGCGCCGTGGTGCCCGCGTCGCGATGAGGCCTACCTCGGCGTGCTGGTGGATGACCTGATCACACGCGGCACGCTTGAACCGTATCGCATGTTCACCAGCCGTGCCGAATATCGATTGTTGCTGCGCGAAGATAATGCAGATCTGCGCCTGACGGAACAGGGGCGCAAACTCGGCCTTGTCGATGACGAGCGCTGGGCGGCGTTTGAGGCAAAGCGCGAGGCGATCGAGCAAGAGCAGCAGCGGCTGCGTGAGACCTGGGTGCGCCCGGGGCAGCTGGGGGAGGCAGAGTCGCAAGCCGTGCTCGGTGGGCCGCTGACAAAAGAGCAGCGCTTGATCGATCTGTTGCGGCGCCCGGAGGCGAGTTACCGTTCCGTGATGACGCTTTCCTGCGCAAATGCCGTGGATATTGATCCGATTGTCGCTGAGCAGGTCGAAGTGCAGGCGAAGTACGCCGGTTATATCGAGCGTCAGCAAGAGGAGATCAAGCGCCATCTGCGCCATGAAACGACAGCGCTACCCGAAGATATGCAATATGAGCAGGTCAGCGGCCTATCGATAGAAGTGCAGCAGAAGTTGACGGCGCAGCGTCCGACGACGATTGGTCAGGCCGGGCGTGTACCGGGCGTGACCCCCGCGGCGATTTCGCTGCTGCTGGTGCATCTGAAAAAACGTGCTGTAGTTGCCGTGCAGAAGACTGCCTGATGAGAGCTAACAGCGCGGCGGGCGGCACATTGCAGCTTGAGCAGGCCGATTTATTGCGGCGCGGCATCGATGAGATGGGACTCATTGTGGCGGATGAGCAGCAGCAAAAAATGCTCGATTATTTGGGTCTGCTTGAAAAATGGAATAAGGCCTATAACCTGACGGCGGTGCGCGATCCGCTACAGATGGTGACGCGTCATCTGCTCGACAGCCTGACTGTGGTACCGTACATTAACGGTGCGCGAATACTCGATGTGGGGGCTGGGGCAGGGCTGCCGGGGATACCACTGGCGATCCTCTTTCCTGAAGTTCAGTTTGTGCTGCTGGATAGCAGTAGTAAAAAGACCCGTTTTATCACGCAGGCAGTCGCCGCATTGGCAATCGATAATGTCACGGTGCACAATGGTCGGGTCGAGGCGTATCGAGCGGATAGTTTATTTGACCAGATTGTATCGCGCGCCTTTGCTGAGATTTCATTAATGGTGTCACTCAGCGCACATCTACTCAGTCCAGACGGGGAGTGGCTGGCGATGAAGGGACACTATCCAGTCGCAGAATTAGCCGCGCTGGAAGCGACGTGTGAGCGCTTTGAAGTGACAAAAGTGGTGGTGCCGGGCATGGATGCGGCGCGTCATATTGTGCAGTTGAAGCCGAAGAGTGTTTAAGCAATTCCCTGTGTGACGAGCTGAATTTAGGAAAAAGATGATGAGCAGGATTATTGCAATCACCAATCAGAAAGGCGGCGTGGGCAAGACCACCACGAGCGTCAACCTTGCCGCTTCGCTGGTGGCGACCAAGCGCCGCGTATTGCTGATTGACCTCGACCCGCAGGGGAATGCAACGATGGGCAGTGGCGTCGATAAAAATTCGCTCGAGCGTACCTGCTGCGATGTGTTGCTGGGTGAGGCGACGGCGAGTGAGGTGATGATCCATCAGGAACACATTGGCTATGCGCTGCTGCCGTCCAACGCGGACCTGACAGCGGCGGAAGTCGAATTGATTAATATTGACGGCCGTGAGCGCTGTCTTGCCACGGCGTTACGCCCGGTACAGGAGCAGTTTGACTATATCCTGATCGATTGTCCGCCTACATTGAATATGCTGACGGTCAATGCGCTGGTCGCCGCCGAAGGGGTGATCATCCCGATGCAGTGTGAATATTACGCACTCGAGGGGCTGACGGCGCTGGTGGAGACGATTGAGCAGGTGCGCTTAACTGCGAACCCAAGGTTGGCGATTGAAGGATTGCTGCGGACGATGTTTGACCCGCGCAACAATCTCTCAAACGAGGTCTCCGCGCAGTTAATCAGTCATTTTGGCGACAAGGTTTATCGCACGGTGATACCGCGCAATGTGCGACTTGCCGAGGCGCCGAGCCACGGCCTGCCTGCCATTCAGTACGATAGAGCCTCGCGCGGCGCGCTGGCCTATCTGGCGCTGGCCGGTGAAATCTTACGGCGTGAGACCAAAGCGGCAGAGGTGGCGTGACGCACGTCGCCAGCCACATAGTCGCCAGCGACATAAAATAATAATTTTAAATATAACGATTTTTAGAGAGTAATTGATGGCGACGAAGAAACGCGGATTGGGGCGAGGGCTGGACGCACTGCTGGGCGGCGCTGCCTCGGTACCCATCACAACCGAGGCGGCAGCCAGAACCTCAGACCTGCGGCACTTGCCGGTGGATGTGATGCAGCGCGGTAAGTATCAGCCGCGCACCGACATGCGCACCGATTCGCTGGATGAGCTGGCGGCCTCGATTCGCGCACAGGGGGTGGTGCAGCCGATTGTGGTGCGCCCGGTCGCTGAAAATCGCTACGAGATCATTGCGGGTGAACGTCGCTGGCGCGCGGCGCAGATTGCCGGCCTGCACGAGGTGCCGGTGGTGGTACGCGATGTGCCGGATCAGACCGCGATGGCGATGGCGCTGATCGAAAATATTCAGCGTGAAGATCTGAACCCGATGGAGGAAGCGACCGCGCTGCAGCGATTGATCCTTGAGTTTGAGTTGACCCATCAGGAGGCCGCCGAGGCCGTAGGGCGCTCACGCGTCGCCGTTTCCAACCTGCTGCGCCTGTTTGACCTCAATGATGTGGTGAAGCGGATGCTCGAGACAGGTGATCTGGGGATGGGGCATGCGCGCGCATTGCTGGGTTTGCAGGGGGATGCGCAAATCGAGGCGGCACGGCGGGTGGTGAAAAAGGGAATGTCGGTGCGTGAAACCGAGCAGTTGGTGCGTCATGCGCTGTCACCGTCGGCCAAACGCCCGTCATCGAAACGCATTGAAGATGATCCCGATGTCCGCCGTTTACAGGAAGATTTGTCAGAGCGTCTGGGTGCGCAGGTTAATTTTCAGCACTCCGCCAAGGGAAAAGGCAAGCTCATGATTCAGTACAATAGTCTTGATGAGCTGGAAGGTATTCTGGAGCATATCAAGTAAGGTTTGTTTTAGTCTGGTCTAACCCCCTGATATTTTATGTTTTTATGGTTTCTGTTGAATGGCAGGTCATCCTGTTAACTGGTTTTTTTAAGGCATGAGTGAAGAGAAGCGCACTGGAATATTGTTGATTGGCGTCGGCACGATGTTGACCTCGATGGCTGTCGCTGGCTTCGGCCTCGGTTTTTTCGTTGATTACTGGCTGGATAGTCAGCCAGTGTTTATGCTAATATTCGGCGGCCTCGGACTTGTGGGTGGGATCATTAAGGTGCACAGCGTGTTGAGTAGTCTCGGATGAGTGATTCCGCGTCGCCTAACGAACTGGCCACAAACGCTAGGAAGATCATTATGTTGCAGCTGGGCATCGGCCTGGTGATCGCAGCTGGTTTTTTTCTGAAAGAGGGTGGCTGGGCCGCTATCTCTGCATTTTATGGCGGATTGGTGAGTGTGGCGTCAACAACGATGTTGAGCCGCGGCATTTCACGCGCTGAGCGGGCTGCCGAGAAGAGTGCTCAAACGAGCCAGATGATTTTGTATTTGGGCGCAGTAGTACGTTTTGTACTGGTACTGGTCCTGTTTGGAATAGGTTTAGGGGCGCTGAAGTTAGCGGCGCTTGCGTTGATTATAGGATTTGTAATCACGCAGTTAGTGTTTGTGTTGATGGCGGGCAGACAGGGCCACGAAAAACAGTAAACGCTAGTTGGTATAAAAATCGGGCAATATAAAAATAAGCATGCAGTTTAATTTTTGGAGAAAGCAGGTTTGAGTGGATCATCTGATGGCGGCGGGACAGTCGCGTATATTCAGCATCACCTGACCAACCTATGTGTTGGTGATTGTGATCCTGTAACACATAAGGCCGCAGGCTTTTGGGCGCTACATCTGGATACTGTCTTTTTTAGTGTCGCGTTAGGCGTGTTGATGATCGCCGTGAGCTGGCGCATGGGGCAAAACCTGGCGACCGGTACGCCGAATGGTTTTCAGAACTTTGTTGAGATGATTATCGATTTTGTCAGTGGCCAGGTAAAAGATACCTTCCCCGGTCACAATCCAATTATTGCGCCACTGGCCCTGACGATCTTTGTGTGGGTCTGGTTGATGAATTTCATGGATTTGATCCCCGTTGACTTGTTGCCTGCGATAGCCTCAGGGGTGTTGGGGATTGAGTATCTGAAGGTGGTACCAACCACGGATTTGAACACCACGCTGGCGATGTCACTCACCGTGTTTGCTTTGATCCTTTACTATAATATTAAAATTAAAGGCGTTGGCGGGTATCTCAAGATGTTCCTGTTTCACCCTTTTGGTAAGTTTTTTGTGCCGGTTAACATTGTCATGTCGGTGATTGAAGAGCTGGCGAAACCGTTGAGTTTGGCGCTACGACTGTTTGGTAACCTGTTTGCAGGCGAGCTGGTCTTTCTATTGATTGCGTTGATTGGTGGCACCATGGCGGTAGGCCTGGGTGCGTTAATCTGGTTCCCGTTACAGGTTGTACTCGACCTGGGCTGGTTGATCTTCCATCTATTGGTCATCACCTTGCAGGCATTTATCTTTATGGTGCTGACCATCGTTTACCTGGGGATGGCACACACAGAAGAACATTAATAAGGTTAGTTATGCGTTCGACATTAATTTGATTTAAGTACCGAGTTTTTAATTTTTAATTTTAGTTTATTTAGTATTTTTAAATAGGAGAGGTAAGAAATGACACCGGATATGATTGCACAAATTTATGCCTCTACTGCTGTTGGCGTTGGTATCATCCTCGCGGCTGCGGGTCTGGGTTCAGCCATCGGTTGGGGCCTGATCTGTGCCAAGACACTGGAAGGCATCGCACGCCAGCCTGAAATGCGCCCAGCGCTGATGACCAATATGTTTATCTTTGCGGGCCTGATGGAATCTTTCCCGTTCATCATTCTGGCATTTGCAATGTGGTTCCTGTTTGCAAACCCATTCGTAGGTGCTCTAAGCAGCGCAATTGGCGCGGCTTAATAAGGTTTCACCGGCTTTTGAGTTGGTAACCCCTTATTTATTTAGGAGACAGAGATGAATATTAACGTAACACTCATTGCGCAGATTATCGCATTCGTTACGCTGTTGTGGTTCGTCAATCGAGTGCTGTGGAACCCGATGAATGATCTTCTTGCCGCGAGGCAGAAGCGCATTGCTGACGGCCTGGCCGCTGCGGACAAAGGCAAGCATGAGCTTGAGATGTCTGAAAAGCGTGCTAAAGAGCACCTGATTGAGGCAAAGTCTCAGGCAGCTGAGATCATGGCGCAGGCAGAAAAACGTGGTAACGAAATTGTCGAAGAGGCAAAAGAGAAGGCGCGTACAGAAGGTGATCGTCTGATTACTGGAGCCAAGGCTGAGATCGATCAGGAAGTCAATCGTGCCAAAGAGCAGCTACGTGGGCAGGTGGCCTCTGTGGCGGCCGCTGGCGCAGGCCGTATCCTTGGTCGTGAAGTAGACGAAAAGGCACATGACGATCTGATGAAAGATCTGGTTAGCCAGATTTAAGAGGGCTGAACAAGCATGGCTGAAAAAAGCACAATCGCACGCCCTTACGCACAGGCGATTTTTGACCAGGCAGTGGCTTCCAAACAGCTGCCGAAGTGGTCTGAAAATCTGGCGCTGGCGTCATTGGTGGCACAGGATGAAGGAATGCGCAGCGTGATTGGAAATCCACGTCTGAGCGATGCGCAACTGATAGACCTCTTTGTGGGGGTTTGCGGTGACAACTTTGATGACGCCGCAAAAAACCTAGTGAAGCTGCTGGTTGAAAATGGACGACTGAGCGTTCTTCCCGAAATCGCGTCACTATATGAGGAATATCGTGCCGAGGCAGAGAAGACGGTGAAGGCTGAGGTGGTTTCCGCATATCCAGTGACCAGTGCGCAGCAGAATAGTATCAAGAAGGCTCTGAAGGCGCGATTAGGTCGTGAGGTCGAGCTCGTTTGCACAACAGACAACTCTCTAGTGGGCGGTGCCATTATTCGCGCAGGCGATATGGTCATCGACGGTTCAGTAACGGCTCAGTTGCAAAAACTGAGTCACGCGCTGACACACTGAAATAATTCGTTATAGAGGATATAAAAATGCAGTTAAATGCAGCAGAAATCAGCGACCTGATTAAGCAACGAATCGAAAGCTTCGAAACAGTTAGCGAGGCACGTACCGAAGGTACCGTGGTCAGCGTAACAGATGGTATCGTCCGTATTCATGGCCTTGCCGATGTGATGCAGGGCGAGATGATTGAGTTTGCCAATAACACCTTTGGTATGGCCCTTAACCTGGAGCGCGACTCTGTCGGTGCCGTAATACTCGGGGCATACGAAAATATCTCTGAAGGGGATACCGCCAAATGTACCGGCCGAATTCTTGAGGTTCCTGTCGGTGAAGAGCTGTTGGGCCGTGTAGTGAACTCGCTGGGTGTGCCGATCGATGGTAAAGGACCGATCAATGCAAGCGGCAGTGCGCCGATTGAAAAAGTCGCGCCGGGTGTGATTGCACGTCAGGGTGTTGATCAACCCGTGCAGACTGGACTGAAAGCGATTGATGCGATGGTGCCGATCGGCCGTGGACAGCGTGAGCTGATCATTGGTGATCGTCAGACGGGTAAGACTGCGGTGGCGATCGATGCGATCATCAACCAGAAAAATACCGGAGTTAAATGTATCTATGTGGCGATCGGCCAGAAGGCCTCTTCTGTTGCCAATGTCGTTCGTAAGCTGGAAGAGCACGATGCGCTGGCGCACACCATCATCGTTGCGGCGACCGCTTCTGATCCAGCATCGATGCAGTTTATCGCACCTTATGCGGGCTGCTCCATGGGTGAGTACTTCCGTGATCGTGGTGAAGACGCACTGATCGTTTATGATGATCTGACCAAGCAGGCGTGGGCATACCGTCAGGTATCTCTGTTGCTACGTCGTCCACCAGGTCGTGAAGCGTATCCGGGTGATGTTTTCTATCTCCATTCACGTCTGTTAGAGCGTGCTGCTCGTGTCAATGTTGACTACGTTGAGAAGCTCACTAACGGCGAAGTGAAAGGTAAGACCGGTTCTTTGACCGCGCTACCTATCATTGAAACTCAGGGCGGTGACGTCTCTGCATTCGTACCGACCAACGTAATTTCGATTACCGATGGCCAGATCTTCCTTGAGACTGATCTATTTAACTCGGGTATCCGCCCTGCGATCAACGCAGGCCTGTCGGTATCCCGAGTGGGTGGTGCAGCGCAGACCAAAATCATTAAAAAACTGGGTGGTGGCGTACGTCTCGATCTTGCGCAGTACCGTGAACTAGCGGCGTTCGCACAGTTTGCTTCTGATCTTGATGCAACGACACGTAAGCAGTTAGAGCGTGGGCAGCGAGTGACCGAGCTGATGAAGCAGAAGCAGTACGCACCGATGAGCGTTGCAGAGCAGGCAACCTCACTATTTGCTGCTAACGAAGGCTTTCTTGATGATGTTGAACTGGCTAAAGTGAGCGCATTTGAATCTGCACTGATTAGCTATATGAATAGCAGCCATGCAGACCTGATGGCCACCATCAATGAATCTGGTGACTTTAGCGGCGATATCAAAGGTGGGCTGACAGCAGCTATCGAGTCATTCAAGGCAAACAACGTCTGGTAAAGACGGGAGAGTTGTAATGGCCGTAGGCAAAGAGATACGCACCAAGATCACTAGCATCAAGAACACGCAGAAGATTACGCGTGCGATGGAGATGGTGGCCGCAAGTAAGATGCGTAGGGCACAGGACCGTATGGGGGCCTCTCGCCCTTATGCGCAGAAGATGCGTAATGTGGTGGATCATCTGGCGCATGCGCATTCTGAGTACAAACACCCTTATCTGGAAGAGCGCGAAGCGAACCGTATCGGTTACATCGTAATCTCTTCAGACCGTGGCCTGTGTGGTGGTTTGAACAGTAATCTGTTTAAACGCACAGTCATCTCGATGAAAGAGTGGCACGATCAGGGTAAAGAGATTGATCTCTGCACCATTGGTAGTAAGAGCGGCGCTTTTTTTGCGCGACTTGGTGGTAATGTTGTTGCACAGACCTCGCATTTGGGTGATACCCCGGAGATTGCTGAGTTAATTGGTGTGGTCAAGGTGATGCTGGATGCCTTCAATGAAGGGCGACTTGATCGCCTTTATGTGGTTTACAACGAGTTTGTAAACACCATGACACAGGCACCCAAGGTTGAGCAGCTATTGCCCGTTGAGAAAAAAGAAGACAAAGAACTGGCGCATCACTGGGATTACTTTTATGAGCCTGAAGCGAAAGATGTCCTGGACGCCTTGCTGGTTCGGTTTATTGAATCTCAGGTTTACCAGGGTGTGGTTGAAAACCTCGCCTGTGAGCAGGCGGCGCGAATGGTGGCAATGAAATCTGCTTCTGATAATGCGGGTGATCTGATCGGTGACCTACAGCTGGTTTACAACAAGGCGCGTCAGGCGGCGATTACTCAGGAAATCTCCGAGATCGTGAGTGGCGCATCCGCTGTTTAGCGTGAGGCTTGATTGATCAAGTTGTTCAGAATTTTTGCAACACAAGATATTAAATTTTAAAAGAGGAATTGAGGCGATGAGTGCAGGAAAAATAGTACAGATTATCGGTGCTGTTGTTGACGTGGAATTTCCACGCGACGCCATGCCCAAGATCTATGATGCATTACATGTGACTGACGTAGACTTAACCCTGGAAGTACAGCAGCAGCTGGGTGACGGTGTCGTGCGTACCATCGCAATGGGTTCCACCGACGGAGTTCAACGCGGTAAAGCTGTGAGCAACTCTGGCGGACCTATTGCAGTGCCTGTCGGTGAAAAGACACTGGGACGCATTATGGATGTATTGGGTGATCCGATCGATGAAAAAGGCCCAATTGGCGAAGATACCCGTTGGGCAATTCATCGTAAAGCGCCAAGTTATGAAGAGCAGTCGGGCAGTACTGAACTGCTTGAAACAGGCATTAAAGTAATCGATCTACTTTGCCCGTTTGCGAAGGGTGGTAAGGTTGGACTATTTGGTGGTGCGGGTGTAGGTAAGACCGTCAACATGATGGAGCTGATCCGTAACATCGCGATCGAACATAGTGGTTACTCAGTATTCGCGGGCGTCGGTGAGCGTACACGTGAGGGTAACGATTTCTACCACGAAATGACCGACTCAAATGTTATCGATAAAGTATCACTGGTTTATGGCCAGATGAATGAGCCTCCTGGTAACCGTCTGCGTGTTGCACTGACCGGTCTGACCATGGCTGAGTATTTTCGTGACGAAGGCCGTGATGTTCTGTTGTTTGTTGATAACATCTATCGCTACACCCTTGCGGGAACAGAAGTATCTGCGCTGCTGGGCCGTATGCCTTCTGCGGTAGGTTATCAGCCAACCCTGGCGGAAGAGATGGGTGTGTTGCAGGAACGTATTGCATCCACCAACAAAGGTTCTATCACCTCGATTCAAGCGGTATATGTCCCTGCTGATGATTTGACCGATCCGTCACCGGCCACCACCTTCGCGCATCTGGATGCGACCGTGGTACTGTCTCGTTCAATCGCTGAGCTAGGTATTTATCCTGCTATTGATCCACTGGATTCGACTTCGCGTCAGCTGGATCCTCTGGTGATTGGCCAGGAGCATTATGATATTGCACGTGCCGTTCAGGGCACCTTGCAGCGTTACAAAGAGCTGAAAGATATCATTGCGATTCTGGGTATGGATGAGCTATCTGAAGAAGATAGACAGACCGTGACCCGCGCACGTAAGATTCAGCGCTTTATGTCACAGCCTTTCTTTGTGGCCGAAGTCTTTACCGGCTCGCCAGGTAAGTATGTTTCATTGAAAGATACCATCAGTGCATTCAAAGGCATTATTGCTGGCGAATACGATCATCTGCCAGAGCAGGCGTTCTACATGGTGGGTTCAATCGAAGAAGCGGTTGAGAAAGCCAAAACCATTCAATAATCGCGTTTACGCAATGGCAGGATAAGTGATGGCAATGACAATACATGTAGATATCGTAAGTGCTGAGAGTGAAATATTCTCTGGCACTGCCGAGATGGTATTTGCACCAGGCGTAATGGGTGAGTTGGGGATTCTTCCTCGACACGCCCCGCTTCTGACGCAGCTTAAGCCCGGCGAAGTACGCGTCAAAAATGGTGATAGTGAAGAGGCATTTTATGTCTCGGGTGGCATGCTTGAGGTTCAGCCTCATGTCGTCACGGTGCTTTCAGATACCGCAGTGCGTGCCAAGGATATCGATGAGGCGGCTGCGCTTGAAGCGAAACAGCGTGCTGAAGATGCACTCAAAGATAAAACTTCTGAGTTTGAATATGCCAAAGCACAATCTGAACTTGCTGAGGCTGTTGCACAGCTACAGGCAATAAAGAAACTGAAAAACAGGTCTGGTCGCTGATCATCGGTGATTTAATAGCACTTTAATGCGGTAGCGATAAGATGCCAGCATGAAATTGATATCGACAAAGGCCGTTTAATAGACGGCCTTTCTCGTTATTGCTACATTATATTTTGGAAACTGATTAATTAACTTAGTTAACCTATTGCAGAGAGAACTCATGGAATTAAGCGTTGTTATTCTAGCCGCCGGACAAGGGTCGCGGATGCGATCAAAACTTCCAAAGGTTCTGCATAAGTTGGCGCACAAACCTTTATTGACCCACGTCATTGATGTCGCAGAACAGCTTGATGCGCAGGATATCCATGTGGTCTATGGACATGGCGGTGAGGTGGTCAGAGAGGCCCTGTCTGATCGAAAAGTAAGCTGGGTTAAGCAGGAAGCGCAGCTGGGGACTGGTCATGCAGTCGCGCAGGCAGTACCCAGGCTGGTAGATGATCACACTATATTAGTGCTTTACGGTGATGTCCCGTTGACCACAAAGGAAACGCTACAGGCGTTGCTTGCGTGTGTCTCTGACACAAGCATGGGGCTGCTGACGGCGGTGCTTGCTAATCCCCATGGGTATGGGCGCATTGTTCGCAATAGCGATAATATCGTGCAATGCATTACGGAAGAGAAAGATGCCACGGATGAGGTTCGTAAAATCACGGAGGTCAATACCGGTATCCTTGCGGTGTCAGGCGCTAAACTTAAGGCCTGGTTAGGGTGCTTGAAAAATAATAACGCACAGGGCGAATACTACCTTACTGATATTATTGCGATGGCCGTCAAAGACGGGCTTGAGGTGAAGACGGCCCATGCCGGTGCCGTCGAAGAGGTTGAGGGAATCAACAATCGTTCACAGCTTGCGCGCATAGAACGTTATTACCAGCGACAGCAAGCGGAACAGTTAATGACCGCAGGCGTCACATTGAAAGACCCAGCACGTTTTGATCTGCGCGGCACGGTTGAAACGGGCACGGATGTGATTATCGATGTCAACGTAATCCTTGAAGGTGAGGTTGTGCTTGGCAATAACGTTGAGATTGGTGCGAACTGTTTGTTGATTAATGCAGTCGTCGGTGAAGGTAGTATTATATTGCCCAACAGCATCATCGAAAATTCCGTGGTTGGCACTGCTTGTACCATCGGTCCATTTGCCCGCATTCGCCCCGATACGATACTGGCAAACAAGGTCAAGATCGGCAACTTCGTCGAGGTCAAAAAGGCACAGGTAGGCGAGGCATCGAAAATTAATCATCTCAGCTATGTGGGCGATAGCATAATAGGCAAAGACGTCAATATTGGTGCCGGTACGATTACATGTAACTACGATGGCGCCAATAAACACCTAACTGAAATTGGTGATGGGGCGTTTATCGGTTCGGACAGCCAATTGGTCGCCCCGGTGAAAATTGGTGCTGGCGCGACTATCGGTGCTGGCTCTACCATTACCAGTGATACACCTGCTGAAAAGTTGACGCTGTCACGTAGTAAACAGAAATCGATTGATTCATGGTCGCGACCACAAAAGAAAAAATGATATGAGGGCGAATCGCCCTCGTACCAGAAACAGGCAAAGAGGTGTGTTATGTGTGGAATAGTTGGAGCTGTTGCTGAGCGAGACATTGTGCCCATTCTGCTGGAAGGGCTAAGACGCCTTGAGTATCGTGGTTATGATTCAGCCGGAATCGCAGTGATTAATCGTGATGCAAATATCGGCCGCGTACGTGCCCCGGGGAAAATTAGTGACCTCGTCGCAGAACTTGCTAACGATCCGCAGAATGGGGTCGTCGGTATTGGGCACACACGTTGGGCCACACACGGAAAACCCACCACCTCAAATGCCCACCCGCATGTCTGTCGTAAGAGTGTTGCCGTGGTGCATAATGGCATCATTGAAAATCATGAAACGTTGCGGCGCGAACAGCTCGAAACAGGTTATGAGTTTACGTCTGAGACAGACACCGAAGTGATTGTGCACATGATCCACCAGTTCATGGAGGCTGGTAACAGTATGCTTGAGGCAGTGCGTGCCTCAACCACCCGCCTTGAAGGGGCCTATGCCCTGGGTGTGATTAGTAACGAAGATAATGGCCGTTTGATTACTGCCCGACTGGGTAGCCCGCTGGTGATCGGCGTCGGTATCGGTGAACACTTTATCGCCTCGGATGTGGCCGCATTGTTACCCGTCACGCAGCGTTTTATTTTTCTCGAAGATGGCGATATTGCCGATATCACCAAAGACAAAGTGACCATCTATGATGCCAATGGCACGGTTGTTGAGCGCCCCGTGCGGGTGAGTGCATTAACCGCCGACTCGGTGGGCAAAGGGCAGTATCGCCACTACATGATGAAAGAGATTCATGAACAACCCAATGCGATTGCCGAAACGCTGGAAGGGCGTATCAATAAAAAGCGAGTGCTCGAAGAGGCCTTTGGTGTAGGCGCGAGTGAGATCTTTGATCAGGTCAAAGGGGTGCATATCATTGCCTGCGGTACCAGCTATCACGCCGGAATGATTGCGCGTTACTGGTTCGAATCATTGGCGGGGATTCCATGCAGTGTTGAAGTAGCGAGTGAGTTTCGCTACCGCTATCCAGTGGTGCGCCGAAATTCATTGATTATCAGTATCTCCCAGTCGGGCGAGACCGCTGATACCCTTGCGGCACTGCAGGAAGCAAAAAAGCGCGGTTACGGTCATTCACTTGCTATCTGTAATGTCCCCGAAAGTTCACTGGTGCGTGAATCCGATTTATTTCTGATGACGCGTGCCGGACCAGAAATTGGCGTGGCTTCTACTAAAGCTTTTACCACCCAGCTGGTGTCATTGATGTTATTAGTGATTGCGCTAGGTCGACGCCACGATATGACTGAGCACGTTGAAGCGGCGCTGGTTGAACATCTGATTTCATTGCCCGCAAAGATTGAAGAAGTGTTAGCACTGAATGACAAGATCAAAGAGATCGCTGAACAGTTTGCCGACAAGCATCACGCACTCTTTCTTGGGCGCGGTACGCAGTACCCGGTGGCGATGGAAGGGGCACTCAAGCTAAAAGAGATCTCCTACATTCATGCTGAGGCGTATCCCGCCGGTGAGCTGAAGCATGGTCCACTGGCCTTAGTTGATGCAGAGATGCCAGTGATTGCAGTCGCACCCAACAATGAACTACTGGAGAAGCTTAAATCCAATCTTCAGGAGGTGAGTGCGCGCGGTGGCCAGTTGCTGGTATTTGCGGATGCCTCAGTCCATGTTGAATCTGAAGAGGGCATCGAAGTTGTCTCTGTCGCTTCAGTTGATGATTCGATAGCGCCGATTGTTTTCTCAGTGCCACTGCAGTTATTGTCATATCATGTGGCGGTTTTGAAAGGCACCGATGTTGATCAACCACGAAACCTGGCGAAATCTGTCACCGTTGAATAGCCATAAACAAGTATTACTGGGATAAAAACTGAGATGAAAAGAATCCTGGCAACTGCCTTGATGATGCTGAGTGGCATTGTTTGTACTAACGCCATTGCCGATGTGATGGATGATCTGATTGTTGTCGCACCACTCGACAACTCTATTCGTGACGAAGGATTGCACGGTGAAGTGTTGGCGGCTGCGGTGGTGCGTCCAAAATATTCAGGTTCAGAAACCTCATCGGTGGTTGCACTGCCACTAATTAATATAAGTTATAACGATGCGCTCTATTTTAATGTGCATCGGTTAGGTTACTGGTTGCCGTGGAAGGCGGATGATGGAAAGGTGCGCTTTGGCTTGCTTGCAGAACAACAGCGCGGCTTTGAAGCGAGTGATGGTGCGCTGTTAAGTGGCATGGCAGAAAGAGAGACGGCCACAGAGGCCGGAATTAATATCGCATGGGATAGCCCCATCGGTTATCTTGACGTCGCCTATCTTGATGATGTCTCGGATACGCATACAGGCTCAGTCTTTAAGATGATGTTCTCAACCAAATTGATGGAACGTGGCAAACTTTTTATCAAGGCCAGTGGTGGCTACGAGCGCATGAGCCAGCGCGCAGTGACATACTATTACGGGGTCAGACCGGATGAAGTCACCGCAACACGCGCAGCCTATATTTCAGCCGATAGTACTATTCATACCTATTTAGCACTGGATGCACGTTACCGGATTAATAAACAGTGGTCACTGGATGCGCATCTTAGCAACAACAAGATGGGTGAGCAGATAGAGAAAAGTCCAATCGTCGATAAAACAAATGTCACCGTTGCCTATCTCGCAGTTGGCTGGCATTTTTAATCAGCGGTTCCCTGGATAAACAACGATTACACGCCACGACAGCGACCGACTACTGATATAATAACCCCATGCGCCCGTAGCTCAGTTGGATAGAGTGCCGCCCTCCGAAGGCGGAGGTCAGAGGTTCGAATCCTCTCGGGCGCGCCACTCACTCTGTTCGTGTCACCCCCATACTTCGGATTTCCTGA
>CALZIG010000252.1 GCA_945787585.1 uncultured Gammaproteobacteria bacterium
AGAATTACCAAACTCACTAAGATAGAGTGGTAAGGTAAAAATATTGAGGAATTCCTGAATGACTGCTTCTTAGTCATCGAAAATGTATAAGCAAATTTCGCGATATTCCGCTTTCGCGACACTGCTGCCGTTATCAGACTGAACCTTGACCGGTCAACAAGTAGCAAATGAAACCCGAAAATATGAAATTGCGAACGTCTGGTTGACTAGAACTTGCCCTTCATAAAAAAGGCCCACAATAGTCCCTCTGGATCGAACACGACCTTCCTCTTTCAGATTTGACCAAGAATTTTCTGTCTGGTCAGCCCGCTACCGAATGACATATGTCAATATTATGTATGATCATTAAATATCTGAGATGGAGGAACACCCATGAAGCGGCCATCAAACCACGGACGCCGCGTTTTCCTGCGTACATTGGCTATGTCAGGTATAGCTGCTATGTTCTGGCCTATTCCAGGTATTGCACAACCAAAAAACGTTATCACACGGAAAATTCCTTCGTCTGGCGAAGCGCTTCCGATTATCGGCTTAGGTAGCTCGATCACTTTCAATGTAGGCAATGATCCTATAGCACGCACAAATAGTACAGAAGTGATGCGAAACTTTTTTGACGCCGGCGGTAAACTGATCGATTCGTCACCGATGTATGGTTCAGCGCAAGAGGTCATTGGTTACGGCCTTAACAAACTGGGTAAGACTTCACAGGTCTTTGCAGCTGACAAAGTCTGGATTTCTGACGCAGCAGAAGGGCGTAAGCAGATGGGAGCATCCCGACGCTTTTGGGGTGTGGAACGTTTTGACCTGATGCAGGTTCACAATATTTTGTCATGGGAGGCGCATCTTCAAACGCTTTTTGAGATGAAAGCCGCCGGTCAAATTCGCTATGTTGGCATTACAACGTCTCATGGACGTCGCCACCGTGAATTTGAAAAAATCATGCGCTCACAGCCACTCGATTTCATCCAGCTTACCTACAACATACGCGATCGCAGTGTCGAGGAACGCCTCCTGTCATTGGCGCAAGATCGAGGTATGGCGGTGATAGCCAATCGACCGTTTCAGCGTGGTAATTTAATTGATTGGGCAATGCAACATCCACTTCCTGATTGGGCAGGTGAAATTGATTGCAGCAATTGGGCACAATTCCTTCTGAAATTTATTGTTTCGCATCCATCGGTCACCTGTGCCATTCCAGCTACCTCTCGTGTTGATCATGTCCTTGAGAACATGGGGGCAGCCACAGGCACGCTACCGGATACAGCTATGCGCAAACGCATGATTGCGTATGTTGAGCAACTGTAATGACAGAGTGGTGGACCTATAATCTGGAAGACTTGTTACTGTTTTCGCCACAAACCTACTACCGACTGTTCGAGCTATATCACTACGATATCTGGCCAATTCAGATCCTGGCCATGATACTCGGTGTGATAATTCTACTATTAGTATTGCGCAACCCACCCTGGCAGGGGCGGATTATCTCATTCATTCTTGCGGCGTGTTGGCTGTGGGTCGCATGGGCATATCACAGGCAACACTATGCCAGCATTAATTGGTTTGCAGACTATTTTGCGATCGGCTTTTCACTAGAAGCCATGCTGTTTATCTGGATTGGCATTTTTCGTAATAGACTAAAGTTCAGATCAGAAACCCTATTCGTAAAACATGCTGGCCTGAGTATTTTCATTTTCGCAGTCTTTATTCAGCCATTTGCTGGCTTATTGTTTGGGCGTATATGGATTCAGTCCGAACTGTTTGCGATTACACCTGATGCAACTGTGATTGCAACATTAGGTTTGCTGTTACTTTCCGTAAATAAAACGTTTTGGTTGCTTTATATCATCCCTCTATGCTGGTGCCTGATAACAGGCATAACGCTTTGGATCATGAATTCACCTGATGCCCTACTATCGCCACTCGCTGCTGTAGTGGTTTTAATAATTGCTATTTATCAAGTACACCGTACAACTAGGATGTAGTGTTTATTATTTTCCCGGTATCTTTCTTCCTTATACACCATCTCCCGGCAATTAACGAAACCGACGTGGGAACTCGCGGCACAGATTAGGTTTCATTGATTTACAGTATTCTCAGATTGTCTCTGATCGGCCCAGGCTGTGTGAAAACTCAAAGCCGATTTCTCAAGTGGCGAATCCTGGGTTCATCTAGCCGAATATTGATTGCTTTTCCTCATTTTGAAGACCGCATTTATTCGAGTTTAATGGTGAAGTGGGAAATATTTTTGCAGTCTCGGTAAATGGAGTAGTTTTCACACAGCCTGGGCCAAAAGCGGACTACCAAGTCAAGAGCAAATCTCTTAGTCAGTTGATAAAAGCAGGATTCATCGCTCAGCGTGAGCGGCGCGGCGAAGCAGCATTCGTCTCAACACGCTTGTTTGCCGTACCACTAGTCACTGGGAGACTGCTCTTGCCATTGCCCTTTGTGGTTGAGGTAGCGGTCGATGGCGGGATACCACTCGACTGGAGGCCGTTGAAAGGTAGCAAGACCCTCGAGCAGAATTGACTTAAATGCAAGTAGCGGATGGTCAGTTGTGTACTTCACATGGTAGTACTCGTCCGCGTTAGCAGATAGAACGTCGACTGCACGTGTGTAGTAAAAACCGAGATCGGGCAACAGGACCCCATGCAGGTGAGCATACTCTTGGCGCTTGAGCACGTCTGCTAACCGTTTAGCGAATTTATCGGGAGAGATTGCGGATGTGCCAACCGCTTCGAAGGCAACCACGTACGCACGTGGAGCCAGCCACTGCATAGTTCTTTTCTCAGTTTGAATCGGACTTCCAATGATTGTGTTGTAGAAAACCCGTTCTCGTAACGCGCGTATAGCGGTGTTTTTCTGCACTATGGCCTCGATAGAATCGTGGGCGAGTTCCTTTGCCTCATCCGAGGTGCTACGAAGCGTGGCTTTTACCTCGACGTACCCATAAACGGCCTCTAGTGGTAGAACGTCACACGATTCCATCCGGACAAGTGGGCTATATCGGACGGCGTCGTATATGACTATATCAAGCTGTGTCGATAGTTTGACACTACCATCTTCAACGTACGCAATAAAGCCAGTTGTCAATCCATATTCTGCGGGCAGTAGATCGCGCAGGAGGCGGCGAACATGGAACTCTAGGTCGCGCCCCTTTTCACCCGCGTGAATTATGGACGCGCGGACAGCGCTTAATCGCGCAAGTAGGATTTGTTCTTCGATCCGGTTTAGCTCTGAGAGATTTGGCGTGTCCATGGCGTGCCTAAGTTGAGCATCTAATGTGTGTACTCACCCGCGAGGAGGCGCGCATTGTCTTCAGATTCGGGTGAAGCGCCATGTTGGGCTGACTCTGGATGCTGGTTCAATGTGACTATCATAGCTTGATTGTGTAGCTTTCCATTTCGTTGTAGCAGTCGACGAACTTGCATTGAAGGTCTGTACTATTGATCAGGTCATTCAGATACCCAGATGGCCCGAAAACACCTCGGCGAAGATCGCGACCAATAGCGTAGCAGTCGAATTGCAGCTCGAATTCATGCGCTGCCGCGACAGAAATCAGAGCCATGTGATTCGGGAGATCAACGCCCAGTTTCCAGTGATAGCGCTCCCTCGAACCAGCGGCACTTAGAACTCGCGGTTCACTAGTATGCATGAGCTTGTGGCGCCAAATTGCCACAGCTATTTTCGACTCCTTCTCCTGATAGCCTAGATACTTCGTCATGAATCCCACCAGTCGCGGCGTTTGCTTCTTGGTTCTATCGGCTCCAGCACCGTTCCAGCCCGCCCAATAACTGGAAAAATAGTCGATCGTTGCAAACGCATACAGAGCCGGTGGAAAGAACGCTTTTCCAGGACCTCCCGGAATCTCCCAAAAACAGCGCTTCGTGTCCTCCTCCAGACTATGAATGCGTTGCTCGTATTGTTCCCGAGCGCTGTCAGCATCAAAGGTCTTCATGTTAGAGAATGCTCATTGGTTCCTTGTCTGCTCAACGATAAAGGCCTGCGGCGCCACCTTGCAGCGACCGACAAGGCGGCCTTGTTAGGGCCCTTTCCCTGAAAAGGCCAACATTTTCTCTAAAACCTCTTTTGCAAAAGTCTCATCATTAACGATATATGCTACTTGCATTGTTAAAAATAGGCCGACCGATACAGCAAAATCAATTACACCGAGAATATTTTTCTCTGGATAGCTTGGCTCAATAAATTCCGCACTATTTCTACCTAGTGCCTGCAAAATACCGCCATGTGTAAAATCATTCATTATTGACCATGACTGAGCCTTAATATCAGACAACACCTGTACATTGTATGCAGGGAGCTTCTCGATATCCTCAATCAACTCGCCAAATTCTTTTTTAATTCTACCTTTTTTAAAAGTTTCTATTTCTTCTTGAGTTGCGCAGTTTCCAAGCCAAACGGCCCGAATATACGCTTCAAATAACGGCCTTGCTAAGGCAAATACAGAACCAAAATATTTATTAAAAGCTAATTTACCAATGGATCTTTCATGCTCAAGTCCAAGATCAATTAATGCAACTATTAATCTTGTTTTCTCATCATTGGGTAAATTCAGGCCATGCAATTTCTGATCTTGCCATTTAACAAGCTCTTCTAGTTCCTTTAATTTCGCTTCAAGCTTCATATGACCCTAAAAGATGGATTAACAAGACACCTTGTATCGCTATCACTTTTTAACGAGATATCGATACTCTGCAAAATTAATACAGTATATCAGCAAGCTAGTGCTTTATTGTCACGTTACACAGGTCAGATAATCGTGACATAGTGATGCACAATGACATCCCGCTTGGGATGTCCTCAATGGCCGCCATGGGAAGCCATTCTTTTTTTACTAAAACCAAATGCTGGAGGTCAGCTTAGGGCACAGGGTGTGTGAAAACTCGATCAGAGATATAATCATACTTTCCAACCGACGGGGTATCCAATGAGCAGATTCATTGAAGGTGCATGCCGAAAGCAAGCCACATTATTCCCCGACCGTTTGGACGATTACATTACCGAAGAGAATCCTGTTCGAGTTATCGATGCATTTATCGATAACCTTGAGCTTTCAAATTTAGGGTTCAAGACAGCACCTGCTGATACCGGCCGCCCAGCTTACCACCCATCCACCATGCTCAAGTTATTCGTTTACGGATACCTAAACCGTATTCAGTCTTCGCGTCGATTAGAGCGCGAAGCAGGCCGCAATGTCGAGTTGATGTGGTTGTTGGGTCGTCTGGCGCCTGACTTTAAAACAATTGCTGATTTCAGAAAGGACAACGGTAAGAGCATCAAGAACACCTGTCGTGCCTTCATTGATATCTGTCGCCAGCTAAACATGTTCACCGATGCAGTAGTTGCCATTGATGGTAGTAAATTCAAGGCGGTCAATAGTAAGGAAAATAACTACACCCCGAAGAAACTGCAATTTCATATTGATCGGGTAGAAAGACATATTGATGATTATTTGCAACAACTGGATGATGCAGACAAGAAAGCGGAGAAGGATGTTGACGACACACCCATCAAAGAGAAGATAGCCTGGCTTAAGAAACGTCTGTTAGAACTAAGGGCACTGGAAGTCGAAGTGAATAACCACCCGGATAAGCAGCTGTCCACCACTGATCCGGATTCCCGGCTGTTGAAAACACAGGGGATGACCAGGG
>CALZIG010000253.1 GCA_945787585.1 uncultured Gammaproteobacteria bacterium
GTTTGATCACCCGTGCCATCAAGCCCGACGACTAGCCCATACCCCACCAGTTGATTGGCACGTACTCCGGCTACATTGGCAAGATCCTTGATGCGTTCTGCATGTGTGACATGAGACATTAGTAACCCAACTAATACCGCCGCTACTGTGAACCATTTTTTTGTCATCACTGAGTGTCCTGTTTGATCGCTGTTAACTGCTTGCATGGATGTTAGAAAGGCCACCACTTGCTATTAAAAAACTTACCCAGCCAGCCCATATCATTAGAGTTGGCAATCACACCGTTTCCACCGTATGAGATCACTGCATTCGCGACCTGGGTCGAAAGAATACTATTATTTGAACGAATATCGACGGGACGAATAATGCCCTTAATGCGCACATATTCTTCGCCCTGATTAATGCTGATGTTTTTTTCACCTTCAACACGAAGATAGCCATTCGGCAGCACACCCGTTACCAGTGCCGTTACGCTACCGCTCAACTGGTTACTCTGTGCGCTATCCCCTTCGCCCGAAAAGCTTTTGCTCGATTCCAGTGAAGAAGCAAGACTCATGTCGCGACTACTCAACAGCGATGAACTAAACGCGGTCGGCAAACCTAATAATGTGGGATTGGTAACATCGACAGCATTGTCTTTTGATGTACTGGTACTGGCTGACTTACTGGCATTCGTTTGCTCGGAAAGAATAATGGTGATCATATCACCCACATTGCGGGCCTTAATATCCTCATACAACACCATCCCACTACTGGGCTGGAATATCGATCCGTTGTCGATCCGTTGCGGCGGTGACATTGCAAAGATCTCTTCCGCTGTCGCAATCTTATGTGCAGGTGCTGAGGCACAACCACTCAGCAGTAGTATCCATACGACACCGATCATTATTTTTATCTTTAGCGCGTACTGCATGCCTGCTACCTTTTTGTTATCAATCTTCAATAGACTACAGATTATTATTGATAAACTGCAGCATACGATCAGAAGCCGATATTGCTTTGGAATTCATTTCATAGGCACGTTGTGCCTCTATCATACCGACCAGCTCTTCAACCACATTAACGTTCGAGGTTTCAAGGGTCCCTTGTGAAAGAGTACCGATACCCGTGACCCCCGGCGTGCCGGTTTGGGGTGAACCACTCGACGCAGACTCCAGCAACAGGTTCTGTCCAATCGGTTGCAGCCCCGTTGGATTGATAAAATCAGCCAACTGCACATTACCTACATTAGTCGGGGTGGCACTCCCCTGCTGTGTCACACTGACACTGCCGTCGGCACCAATGGTAATACTCAGTGAGTTTTCGGGGATGGTAATGGCTGGCTGCAATACATTGCCGCTTGCGGTGACAATTTGCCCCTGCGCATCGAGGTGAAATGAGCCATCACGGGTATAGGCCAATGTTCCATCTGGTTGCTGAATCTGAAAAAAACCACGCCCTTGAATCCCCATATCGAGCGGACTCTTCGTTTCAACGCTGTTCCCTTGTGTGAAAAGTTTTTCTGTCGCCACGGTGCGCACACCTGTGCCCAACATCAACCCTGTTGGTAACTGGGTGTCCTGTGATGACTGAGAGCCTACCTGGCGTACGTTTTGATAGAGCAGATCTTCGAACACTGCTCGACCACGTTTAAAACCGGTGGTATTTACGTTGGCAAGATTATTCGAGATCACAGACATTCTTGTCTGCTGTGCATCGAGCCCTGTTTTTGCTATCCAAAGTGCCTGACTTGTCATAACTTCATCCTCTTACTGCATCTGTACCGTATTATCTGCTCTGCGATATCAGTTCTGCGGTTCATTCATAATCGTGACTGACTCATGCCTAACTCATCTGCAACAACTGTGCCGATGCTCTGTCATTGTCCTCTGCGGTCTTCATCATTTTGACGCCCATCTCAAACTGTCTGGCCAGGGCAATCATGTTGACCATCGAATCCACGGCATTCACATTACTCCCTTCCAACATGCCCGATGACAATGTCACCGCCGCATCAGCGACACTCGTCGTACCGTCATTGAGGCGCATCACGCCATCATTGCCTTTCTGCATCGTGGCCGGATCAGGGTTGACCATTTTGATCCGATCGATCACCACCAATGTTGAAGCGGTCTGCCCGACCGGTCGTGCGGAAACTGTCCCATCAGGGGCAATTTCTAGTTTTTCAGAGGGCGGAATAATGATCGGCAGTCCACTATTGCCCAACACAGGCTGCCCGCGATCCGTTTCTAACTGCCCAAACGACGTGACGCGTAAATTACCTGCACGGGTAAACCCTTCGCTACTATCAGCGGTTTGAATGGCAAACCAACCATCTCCGTTGATGGCAACATCCAGCTCGCGCCCCGTCGTGACCATTGGCCCCTGTGAAAGATCAACACCGTTATCACGTGCCACACTATAGACACGACTATCATGCCCCGCGCCTTCCACTGGCACACTCTGAAAAGCCGCTAAATCTGCGCGAAAACTGGTGGTGTTGACGTTAGCCAGATTATTCGCATTCACCGCCTGCGCCTTCATTGAATGGTTAGCACCTGACATCGCGAGATAAAGCATACGATCCATATTCGATCTCCTAAAGAATCAATCAGCTGTTAACGAATATTGATAATGGCTTGAGTGATAGTATCTGCGGTGGAAATCACCTGCGCATTGGCCTGAAAATTTCGCTGTGCAGTGATCATGCCCACTAGCTGTTCGGTCAGATCGACATTAGAACCTTCCAACGCGCCCGATTGCACCAGCCCAAGGCCCGATGAACCCGGCTGCGAGACTACCGCCTGCCCCGACTCAAACGACTCCGCCCAGGTGGTATCACCCAGCTGACGTAACCCCTGTGGATTGGTAAAGTTAGCCAATTGCACCTGGCCCAATGTACGCGTCTGACCATTAGTAAAACGAGAAAGGACAATACCAGTATCACTGATGTCAATGCCGCTTAGCTGTCCGGTTGCATACCCATCCTGCGTGAGTGAAGCCACACTAAATGCACTACCAAACTGGGTGACATCCGACAGATTAATACTCACATTCATCGGCGAAGCACCACCACCAGGATTAAAGGCCGGGATGGTCAGTGTTGATGGTGCAACCGGCACTGAAATCTGCCCGCCGGTGGTAAACTGAATTTGCTGTCCCGGCGAGCCAGCGAGTGCATCGACACGCTGCCCATCAGAATAAGCAAATGCTTCCCATTCATTCGCCTGATTGGCTTTGCGGAAATACATCGTCATCAGATGCGATGTCCCCTGAGAATCAAAGATTGTCATCGAGGTGGAGTGGCTATAGGTTGAGGCATCCGTGGGATTAAAGGCGACCTGTGCGGTACCGTTGTTTACTGTAGCTACCGTTGCCGCCGTGGTATCACCATCTGCGGCAGCAGGTACCAACGTAACAGCCGCGATGCTAGTGGTAATCACGACTGGATCCTGTGCGCCCGAAGCCGCGCCCGACTGTGGCACCCAGTTAAAGGTTAAAGAACTAGGCGTCGGCAAGGCACCGCTGGTATCAATGGTGGCCGTGGCTGGAAACCTTACGCCGGTACTATTATCGAGTAATGTCGCCGACCAGGTATTCGCCCCGGTTCGCTCATACTCAATGGCTACTGAAGTGTTCACGCCATAGTTGTCCCGCATGTTGAATGATGGGCCAAGTACTGGCGTGGCCAGGGCTCTATCTTCATCCAGAATTGTAGCCGCTGGCACAGTAAGACTGTTGCTTGACGTAGCACCCGGAATAGCCTGAGATGAATCCAGATTAAGTCCGACATTAGCAACCGTGGTTGCCTGAGGGTTAATATTTGAGAAATCGAGCTGAAGTGAACCGGTGGTGTTGGTCAAATTACCATTACTATCGGCAATATCACCCTGTAGCACCTGCCCCTGACTATTACTCACAAAACCGCTACGGTCTACGCCAAAGGCTCCGGCGCGTGAATAGACTCGCACGCCGTTATCATCCAGTACAAACATCCCCTGTCCACTGACGGCAAGATCGAGGTTATTATCCGTAAAACCGATATTCCCCTGGGTAAACTGCTGCGTTACGGATGAAATCTTGACACCACTACCAATGGCATTAGATGAAGCACCGAGATTCGATGATGCAAAGATATCCGCGAACTCGACCCGTGATTTTTTAAAACCGGTAGTACTCGCATTGGCAACATTATTACCAATGACACGTAGCTCTGCCGATGCTGAATTTAACCCACTTAATGCTGTACGAAATGGCATATTACTTCTCCTCTACAAAAACTGTTGTTACATAACCTGCTTGACGCCAGACAACGGCACAGAACGATTACTTGCGAGATCTAGCGTCACACCCTCATTACCGAGCGTGACACTTTCTACTTTTTCAGCAAGCAAGGTACCGAGCTCGATACTTTCACCGCCTGTTTGCGCAATCGCTTCAATGGCATAATCTCCAGCGCCGAGCTGTTCTCCATCATCGTTACGTCCATCCCATGAAAAATCGACTACGCCAGCGCTTTGACTTCCCATCTGTTGGGATCGTACTAACTGTCCGGACTTATCATAAATATTAATCGTTAATCCCGAAGTCGCGTTGGCAACACCAACCTTGCCACTCACTGGGGTCTGACCATCAAAGACGGCCTCATTAGATGGAATCATCACTGTGCGTCCGACCATCGTCGAGGCTTGCAGCGCCTGATTTGATTGCAGTGCCGAAGCCACCTGAGCAAAAGAGCCCTGCAGTTCCTGAATCCCGGACACACTACTAAACTGTGCGATTTGAGAGAAAAACTCGCCATCTTCCATCGGCTTCATCGGGTCCTGATTATTCATCTGTGCCGTCATCAATTTAAGAAACTCCTTTTGTCCCAACTCACCATTACTCTTGGGTGGCGGACGTTGGGCGAGATTAAGATTTTCCAGTACACTTTGTTCTATTACAGCCATATTAATTCTCCGGCATCACGCGCTAAATGTTATTGACCGAGTCTCAGGGTATTAATCAACATCTGTTTTGATGTGTTCATTACTTCGACGTTATTCTGATATGAGCGCGATGCGGAGATCATATTCGCCATCTCCTCCATCACGTTTACGTTTGAACGGTAGATATAGCCATCCTTATCCGCTAATGGATTACCAGGTGAAAACTGCTTCATCACCGGCGCTTCACTCTTCACTACGTCAGTAACATTAACCCCGTTAATTTCACCGGTAGCGTGATCCATCATTGTTTCAAATATTGGCTGTCTCGAACGATAAGCACCTCCTTCGGTACCACTCACACTCTCTGCATTCGCAAGGTTACTGGCCGTCGTATTAAGCCTGACCGATTGCGCATTCATCGCAGAACCAGAGATATTAAATATACTAATTAAAGACACCGTTATTCTCCTCTGATCGCAGTTAACAGCCCTTTGATCCGGCCGTTAAGAAAATTAAATGAGGCCTGATACTCCACGGCATTTTTTGCAAACTGCGCCTGCTCTAATTGAGCATTAACGGTATTACCGTCAATGGAAGGCTGAGTAGGTACGCGAAAGCGCAATGGGGCTGACGTTGACGATTGACCTGACATCATCATGTGACCTTTTTGAGTACGATTAAGTGTTGAACTAGAATTCGCCTGCTGCACTTGTTTCATCGCAGCGTTAAAGTCGATATCTTTAGCCTTATAATTTGGCGTATCTACATTAGCTATATTTGAAGCGAGCTGAGCGGTACGCCTGGCGCGTAACTTGAGTGCTTCTGCGTGGATTCCAAATGCGTTATCCAGATTAAAGGCCACTGTCCTACTCCTGTGGGTTTATAACTTTCCACAAACAAAGCAATAGCTGTGCCAGTAATTTTTATTTACTATATTTCAATAAGTTAAATATAATTCGAGATATTAGATATTGGCAGGGAGGCAAGATATTCCACCGGATGGCAACCTTTGTTAGCCGTGGAAAATAAGAACAGCAAGAGAATTTATTCTTTTAATTGATAAACCAGGCCGCCTTTTACACGTAAAACGTCAAAGCGATCTGAATAATTAGCTATAGACTCTGAGCCACCCATGATGAGATAGCCTCGTGGATTCAGTACACCTGCGATTCGAGAGAGAATGTCTTTTTTTGTTTCGGTCGAAAAATAGATTAAAACATTACGGCAAAAAATAACATCAAATTTTCCAAGCGCCGCATAACTACCTAATAAGTTAAATTCACGAAACTCAATACGCTGTTTGATGCTGTGCTTCAATTTCCACATATTCTCATACGGTTCAAAATGATTTTTGATGCGCTCAGAGGACATTCCGCGATCCAGCGTCATCTGGTCAAAGGCCCCCTCTTTGGCACCACTCAATACTGTGTTTGAAATATCAGTCGCAATAATTTTCACAGGCATCATCATGCCGACATGCCTTTTCTGAAATTCAGAAAAAATAATACTAATTGAATAGGCTTCTTGCCCGGTAGACGCTGCAGCAGACCAGATACGTATATCTTTTCGAGTCGCACACATTTCAGGTAAGAGTTTTTCTGCTAAAAAGGTATAAGGGTATTCATCACGAAACCAGGATGTCTCGTTTGTCGTCATGGCATCGATAACGGCAATACAGAGTTTTGAATCTGGATATTTCTTCAAATATGCCACTAGCTCTGTAAGTGATGCGATGTCATTATCAGTCATCAACTTGTTAAGCCGACTATGAACAAGGTACTGCTTATTTTCACCTAAAACGATACCACAAACAGTCGTCAGAAAATGACAGAAATCATCATAGGCACCATTATCCGAAATACTATCCAAGCTATTCTTGCCTATCATTGTTAACTATTCCCTGTTAATCATTGTTACTAGCATCCAGTCGCTAGTCGTTACTCGTTACTCTGTACAATAACATTTCAGATTTATACGCTATTATTTAACGTCAATGTCTCATTTTAATTATTGTTAAAACGTTGTACTTGTTGTACAACAGCCGCGCCTAAAATATCGGGATCATATTTTGAGATAAACTCATCGGCACCGACCTTTTTAACCATTGCAGTATTAAAAACACCACTTAATGATGTATGTAGAGTGACATATACCTTCGAGAGTCGCGGATCCTCTTTTATTGCTTTGGTCAATGTATACCCATCCATTTCCGGCATCTCTACATCGGAAATGACCATCATTAAACTTTGACTAATAATTTCAGGTTCATTATCTGCCCACCCCTGTAACAGGTCTAACCCTTCGCGTCCGTTTGTTGCCGTCTTGTATGCTATTCCTATCTGATCTAGTAGACAGTGAATCTGCTTTCTCGCAACCACTGAGTCATCCACCACAAGTATAAATTTTCCTGCCTGTTTCATATCATCAATCTTGCCTATTGTTTCAGAAGCAATCTCATTTTTTATGCCGACTACCACCGCTAGAACTTTTTCAATATCAATGATCTCAACAAAGGCCTCATCCACTGTTGTAATAGCCGTCAAGTAACACGCACTTCCCATCCCTTTCGGTGGTGCTTTAATCTCTTCCCAGTTCATATTGACAATGCGGTCCATCCCACTCACTAAAAAACCCTGTGTGGTCTTATTATATTCTGCCACAACCAGAAAACAGTCTTTTTCATCTCCTAGCGGTCGGTTACCAATCGCCATTGCCAGGTCAATCACCGACATGGTCTTGCCTCTGATATTAACAATCCCTCTTACAATAGAGTTTGAATTGGGTAATTTGGTTAACGGTGGACAATGAATAACCTCCTGAACCTTGAATACATTGATCCCATAGCGCTGCTTTCCGCCAAGATAAAACATCAATATTTCAAGGCGATTATTACCAGCTAGCTGGGTACGTTGATTGACATCACTCAACAGACTACTCATGAAACACTCCGCATATTGTATTCATCATAAGAATGTATCGACATACAACCCCCATACTTAACAACCACGTTCATCTGGATTTATACTGGCATGGTAATTGCTTTTTCATTAATCATGATATTTAACCACCGACACAAGGCGCAGATCTAATGAGCAAAAATTTCAAGCAATTTTTCAAATCATTAGCTATCGCTGGCATCTTAATACTACCTGTATCACATTCATTTTCAGATGAGATTCAGTCACATAGTATTGTGAGGTCTACAGCAAAAGCATTTCTATTGAGCCAGGCAAACAGTAACCTTAATGAAGGAATGGAAATTGAAATTACGACGAGTCGACTTGACCCACGCTTAAAATTGCGGCAATGCCAGCTTCCACTTGAGCCATTTTTGCCGCCGGGAGCGAGTTTAAGCGGCAACACAACCATTGGTATTCGCTGTAATGACAATAAACCATGGTCCCTCTATGTCTCGGCAAAAATCACAAAATATGCGGATGTATACGTCTCAACTCGCTACCTGCCACGTGGCACCAAGCTTAAAAAAAGTGATATCACGCTTAAGCGAAACAATATTAGCAATACATCTATCGGCTATATCACGGACATTAATCACATCGTCGGGAAAATCCTACGACGACCATTACCCCACAATAAGATTGTTCCGCCTAATGCGCTAGATGCACCGATGCTTGTTAAAAGGGGACAAAAAGTGACGATCATTGCACAACATACTGGTGTTCAGGTGCACGTGAAAGGAAAGGCGCTCAAAAATGGATCTGAAGGCGACCTTATTCGCGTACAGAATCTAAGCTCCAAACGTATTATCGAAGGTACGGTGATGTCGGCAGGCGTTGTCGGTGTCAATCTATAAAGAACGGAAATATAACGTGTGAATAGCAAGTCAATACTAGTACTACGAGGTTATTAAGATATGCCCATTGAAATCAGCGGTCTACCAACCGCACTAACTGGCAAAAACAATGAAAGTGATATTGAGCGCGCGCGGTCAAATAGCAATGATTTGAATAAGCATCAGAGCGAAACAACGGGCTCAACAAAGGCTGACACTATTTTCATAACCGAAACAGCCGCACAATTGCAGGCTATGGAAACGAAGCTGGCTGAAGTGCCCGCCGTTGATCTTGTTAGAGTGAAAGATATCCAGCAATTGTTAGAAAGCGGAAAGTATGAAATCAACGCTGATAAACTCGCCGATAATCTATTACGTTTTGAGACTCAGCTTTAAAATCAATGGAAATAAAAGGCAATAAGATGAAATCCAATAGCCAAGCAACTAAAATAGGTCTTTTAAAAGACGAAATTTCTGCAGTAAATTTGTTACTTACAACATTACAGGAAGAGTTTGATACACTGAACAATCAAGCCTCGCCAGAAAAAATATTAAACTTGGCTGCGCGCAAAGAAGTAATGCTGACCACAATCGAAGCACTAAGCAATAATCGGATAGCATTACTTCCCATTAGCGATCCAGAACTATTAACAGAACCGCTCAATGCTCTCTGGAAAAACCTTCTGGAAGCTGCTGGAGCGTGCCAGAAACAGAACCAAATCAACGGCGCGATCATTAACACAACCAGGCGTTACGCTGAACAGGCCACCATTATTTTAAACGGTATTCAGCCGGCAACAGAGTTACATTATGACAGTGCAGGAGAAACCATTTCTGGGCGCCAGCCAAGAACCCTGGCAAAGGCGTAATTTATTCATCATCTGAAAGAACTTATCCCCGCATCGCCGCTCACCAGCACTCACTGCCAGACTCAGCTAGAGCACTCAAAATAGAAATAAACAAATTTTAGATAAAGTTCTATATGCTAATACCGATAATGAATCTAACCATTGGTTAACTTAATAAAAATTATCGTACAAAAACATGGATAATACCCACATCAGCAGGTCTCATAAAACATACACACTAAAGTATTCTGAAAAATAGACTTAAATGGCAGCAATGAAAAATATTGATGTATCATTATATTTAATACAATTAAAACAATGTTTAACACCAGTCACCATTACCCTTTAAATCATAGGTAATTAATATGCCATTAACATCACAACCATCTCAAGATGGATCAACAGTCACAATATCTATCGATGGTAATTTTGATTACACGCTCTATAAAGGCTTTAGAGATGCCTACCAGGAAGGATTAAACAGCGGCATAACAAAGTTCATTTTAAATCTTTCAAAAACAGAGTATATGGACAGCTCAGCACTAGGCATGTTACTTGTACTAAAAGATCGCGCTGGCCATGAAAACATTACCGTATCAATCAAAAACTGTAACAAAGAAATCAAGAAGATACTCGCAATATCTAATTTTGAAAAACTATTTCCAATTGAGTAAATTAGAAAAATCATAATGAGCTCCACCACTAAAGATAACTCTACTGATGATAATGGTGAAAATCAGTCACCTATTCTTCACTCAGATAGTTTATTAATCCTAATTGTCGATGATGACAAGACAAACAGACTGATCTTATCGACGTTAATTAAAAAACTAAATCATCAGGTCATCTCCGCAGTTAATGGTGAAGACGCGATAAAAATATTTGAAAATGAGAATCCCGATATTATCCTCATGGATGTTGTGATGCCGATCATGGATGGATATGATGCTGCCACTAAAATTAAACGGCTCTGCAATGACATCTTCGTACCTATCATCTTTCTTACTGCTATTACAGATGAAAATGCCCTTGCAAAATGTATAGAACATGGTGGTGATGACTTCATCACCAAGCCATACAATAGCGTTATCATAAAGGCAAAAATCGACGCGATGATTCGCGTGAGTAATTTATACAACAGAATTTCCGAAAGTAAGTTAGAAATACAGCAGCACCATAACCGGCTTCTACGAGAGCATGAAATATCAAAAACGATTTTCACGAACATCACCAAACCCTACAATCTCAATATTGATAATATTAAACACATATTAAAACCAGTCTCAATAACCAGCGGTGATATATTACTTTGTTCACGGACACCATCGGGTGGCATGCATGTCATGCTTGGAGACTTTACTGGACATGGCCTTTCTGCGGCAATCGGTGCTATCCCCGTTTCAGAAACATTTTATACCCTATCATCAAATGGTTATTCAATTGGCGACATCGTATTTAATATCAATGAAAAACTGAAGGAAACACTACCAGTAGGATTTTTCTGTGCTGCATGTGTCATTGAAGTGGATGAATCCTTCAGAAGCGTTGCAATTTGGAATGGGGGCATTCCAGATGTGGTTATTACATCTGATGATGCCCCAGTTAAAGTACCCTCTAGCCACCTCCCGCTCGGCATTCTTAATAGTGATGAATTTGACAGAAGCGTATTTTTTACTCAGCTCTCACACAACAATAAAATATACCTTGTTTCTGATGGCGTTATAGAGGCGACCAATAGTGATGGTAAAATGTATACGCAGGAAAAATTAGAGTCTGTTTTATACGAGTCACGATCATCGAACGATTCATTCACTAACATTAAACAATCAATTGAAAGCTTTTGTGGCAACTCGATTCAAAGAGATGACATCACTCTGATAGAAATAACGTCATCTCCATTAGACACCCTAAATAATGATTCAGATATTATTACCAGCACAGATACTGTTAGCCCAGCGAAATGGGATTTATCAATAAGACTTGAAGCTGAAGCATTACAACACACGAATCCCTGCCCCCTTCTGATTCAATCCATCATGGAAATACAGGGGATATCGAGTCATCGTGAAAGGATTTATACTATATTATCAGAGTTGTTTTCTAATTCACTTGAGCATGGATTACTTAATTTAGACTCTTCAATTAAAGAAAATCCACAAGGTTTTCTCGAATACTATAATCGACGTGAAGCATCATTATCTACTCTTGCCGATTCATACATCAACATTAATATTAAACATACCCCAACAGAAACCGGTGGGAAGTTATTCATCACCGTTGAAGATTCTGGTTCAGGTTTTGACTTTTCAAAACATGATACCACTTCACCTGAAATCGTTAACTCATACGGCAGGGGAATCAATATTGTTAAATCACTTTGCCCAATATTAAAGTACTCAAATAATGGTCGAAAAGTAGATGCAGAATACGTTTGGTATAGTTAATAATACTTAGAAAGCACCGCGGGTACTAAAATAGACAGCGGTATCTTTAATGCCTAGTGCATAAGCAGCATCAAACCGCAGATCAACATTCACAAACGACTTTACTTTATAACGCAAGCCAAGCCCAATACTCGATTCAAAGTCTGTGAGATCAACACTACGGGTATCGTGATACGCGTTTCCCAGGTCAATAAACAATACACCACGAAACTCATTTTTAGCACGTAATGGCACGAGATACTCAAGATTTAAAGTAAAAAATGACTCTCCTTTTATAATGCCTTTTTCGTATCCACGAATACTATCACTACCGCCCACAGCGAAGAAGTCACCACCCAGTGGAAGCTTGCCACTCGAAAACCCCATTAGGAACTGCGCATTCAGGTTATGATGTCGTTGACCATTTAAATAATAATACCGACGATAATAAATATTACTCTGTGTAAATGACTCATCAGAACCGAGTGCACTGGAACCCACCTGAATTGAATAACCGTATTCAGTACCTTCGCGGCTATACAGATAATCATGAACCCGCGTATACGCAATACCAAAATCAAGGCCAACGGCATCACCGTCGTTATATAAATCCGGCGTACCATTCACATAGTTATATTTCGCGGAACGCCAAAAAGGGCCAGCATGCGCGGACCAACCAACACTTGGGCCGTCCTGTCGTATCCAACGATTTATCCCAAAGCTAAAGGCCTTATAATCACGCTCATAGGTCGAGGTAACGCCACCAGGCTTTTTGTCTTCAATTGGGGTATCAAAATAGAGCAGGCCAACACGCAGACCAAATGGACTTCCTGCTATGCGTGGATAATTATAGTCAAGATCAATCTCATTAGATTTCCCTAACGCATCACAACACCCATCTACTTTTTTATACGTCAATCGAAGGCTTTGATTAAGACCCGCAAGATTATCCATCTTAAGACGTGCCCCATAACTAATATCCCCATCAGCAGAGCGGTCAAATTTTGGCAAAGGAAAGAGATAGTATTTTTCACTAACAGTAATATTGATTACCTGTTTGCCTTCAATCTCACCCGCATCAGCAGTCACAGACTTAAATAAGCCTAAATCCATAATCGCCTGGCGATCATTTTCAAGCTGCGTAAGGTCTACTGCAGAACCTTCTGTTAGCCGCATTTCCTGCCTTAGAATTTCGGCTTTAGTTTTTTTATTGCCGCTAAAACGAATCTCATCAATCACCACAGATTGCGCTGAGGCTAATGCTGAAATTAAGAGTGTCGCCACCAGCCAATAACACAGATTTTTTAATAAAAAAACCATCATCTACTCTTCGCTACAAACCGTACAAAAATCAATTTTTTGTAGTATATTTAGTATTAATATCGGCCATCAGGCATGCCTCATAACCTCAATACTTATAAATTACTGGAATAAACATGGCTCAATACATCTACACAATGAATGGCGTTGGCAAGGTAGTCCCTCCCAAGCGTGAGATCCTCAAAGACATTTCACTCTCATTTTTTCCTGGGGCCAAAATCGGTGTATTAGGGCTTAATGGTTCAGGTAAATCAACACTGCTGCGCATTATGGCTGGAATCGACACGGAACACCATGGTGAAGCCAGGCCACAGGTCGGCATTCGTGTTGGCTACCTACCGCAGGAACCACAACTCGATCCAGCCAAGGATGTGCGTGGTAATGTTGAAGAAGCGCTCGGTGAAGTCAAGGCGGCAATGACGAGACTGGATGAAGTTTACGCTGCCTATGCCGAGCCGGATGCTGACTTTGATGCGCTCGCCAAAGAACAGGCAACACTGGAAAATATTATTCAGGCAGCGGATGCACACAACCTCGAACGAAAACTGGAGATCGCCGCCGATGCACTGCGCCTGCCACCGTGGGATGCCGATGTCACTAAACTCTCTGGTGGTGAACGCCGCCGTGTCGCCCTCTGCCGCCTGATCCTGTCAGCCCCGGACATGCTGCTGCTCGACGAGCCGACTAACCACCTGGACGCCGAGTCTGTCGCGTGGCTTGAACAGTTCCTGCGCGAATTCGAAGGTACCGTGGTCGCCGTCACCCATGATCGCTACTTCCTCGACAATGTCGCCGGCTGGATTCTGGAGCTGGATCGCGGTCACGGCATCCCATGGGAAGGCAACTACTCCTCCTGGCTGGAACAGAAAGAGGCCCGCCTCGAACAGGAAGAGAAAGGTGAAAATGCCCGCATAAAGGCGATGAAAACCGAGCTGGAATGGGTGCGCAGCAATGCCAAAGGTCGTCAGGCCAAGAGCAAGGCCCGTATCGCACGCTACGAAGAACTCGCTAATCAGAGCTTTGAAAAACGTAATGAAACAAATGAGCTGTTTATCCCACCTGGTCCGCGCCTGGGGGATACCGTTATTGAAGCCAAAGGACTTTGCAAAGGTTTCGGTGACCAGCTGTTGATTGAAGATCTCAACTTCAACCTGCCACCGGGGGGCATTGTCGGCATCATTGGCCCTAATGGTGCGGGTAAATCTACCCTGTTTAAGATGATCATGGGGATTGAAAAGCCAGATAGTGGCGAACTGCGTATTGGCGAGACCGTGCAGCTCGCATACGTCGATCAGAGCCGTGATGCACTGGATGACAGCAAAACTGCCTGGGAAGAGATCTCGAATGGTCAGGACATCATCACCGTCAATGGTATGGAGATCAATTCACGCGCATACCTGGGTCGTTTCAACTTCAAAGGATCAGACCAGCAAAAGCGCGTCGGTGATCTCTCAGGTGGTGAACGTAATCGCCTGCATCAGGCCAAACTGCTACAAAGCGGCGGCAATGTACTGTTGCTCGATGAGCCAACCAACGACCTCGATATTGAAACCCTGCGTGCACTGGAAAATGCCCTGCTTGAATTTGCAGGCTGCGCCGTTGTCATCTCACATGATCGCTGGTTCCTCGACCGTATTGCCACACACATGCTGGCCTTTGAAGGCGACAGTCATGTGGAGTGGTTTGAGGGTAACTTTGCTGATTACGAAGAAGACAAGAAGCGCCGCCTTGGTGATGAAGCAGTCACACAGCCCAAGCGGATTACTTATAAGAAGTTTGGTTGATGCCTAATCGATTCCAAATCTATAAAGAAAAATACTGGTGACTAAAGCGCACGCATCAAAATCAGTGCATCTTCTCGTCCATGCTTTGCAGGATAATAAGCATTACGCCTGCCGATCTCATTGAAACCCGTTTTCAAATAGAGATCGATGGCGATCTTATTTGAGGTACGCACTTCAAGCAACATGGTATCGGCACGGTTGCGGCGTGCATCATCCACCAGATGGGCAAGTAGGCCGCGGCCAACACCATGGCCACGTAGTGACTCATCCAGGCATAGATTAAGAATATGTGACTCACCGGCGGCCACCGTCATAATCGCATAGCCTTGCACGGCAGCGGTTTCCACTGACTCGACAACATAGCAGCGGTAATTGACTCGCAGGCAATCCTTAAAGATCGTTTCACTCCAGGGGAATTCATAAGTGCTTCGTTCAATCACTAACACATCAGACAGATCACCTTCGGTCATCTGACGAAAGCGGTAACTATTCGCGGTCACTGCCGGTTGAACTATGACGGTATCATCCATAAAGTTTAATACTCACCCTGTCACATCATGCTTGATCTTTTCAGATGCGATAGTACGCGCCATCAGCAAATCATGCCATGCGTTACGCTTTTCAGCCGAAGCGTTAAGTAGAAAGGCGGGGTGATAAGTTGCGATGACGGGAACATCACTCTCTGGATAGCGGTGCTCTTTGCCACGAAGGTCAGCAAGCGTCTCATCACACTTTAACAAGTATTGTGCGGTAAGCTCTCCTGCTGCCAAAATGACAGCGGGTTGAACCAGTGCAATCTGGCGCTGTAGATAAGCATGACAACTGCTTATTTCAGACGCTTGTGGGGCGGTGCTATTGGGTGGACGACATTTAATAATATTGGCGATGTAGACCTGCTCACGTTTAAAACCGATAGCATGTAACATCTCATTCAACAACTGTCCGGCACGTCCGACAAAAGGATCACCCTGACGATCTTCATCGACCCCAGGTGCATCACCAACGATCATCAATTGAGCCTGTTGATCACCTGTGCCAAACACGGTCTGCGTGCGTGTTGTATGCAGTGAGCACAGTTCACAACTGGCGACTGTACTACGCAGCCGATCCCATTCCATGATACCAACATCATCTGCGACAACGGGAATCGTTACAGTAGGCTTTACTTCACTTGGAACTGTTTCAGGTGGAGAGGTTTCAATAATAGCATCGACAGGTAAATCACGCCGCTGCCACACATCTATGCCCATCGCGTTCAGATATTGCTGCTGCGCCGTCATCATTTAATACTACGGTTATACCTGTGGATGAGCACGCTCAATCGGCTCGAGTAATTTA
>CALZIG010000254.1 GCA_945787585.1 uncultured Gammaproteobacteria bacterium
ATTTCCATTCCGCAAGCGATGTGGCCAAGCTGCCTTACCCAACGGATGACACACGGGTGATCACTGCTGCAACCAGAGACATGGCTGCTCAGATGTATACAGAGGGTCATGCGTTCCTGAAAGCTGGGGTGGGTTTAATTCAAATCATGGATAAGAAAGACTATCAATTTGATCTGCTCCACCCCGGACAATCAACACGCGCGGATACGCTCATGCAAGTGATTGACAGGATTAACCGGCAGCAAGGAAAAGGCACCGTGTTTCTAGCCGCTCAGGGGGTTAACAAGCCGTGGTACATGCGTCAGCAATTCACCTCGCCACAATACACGACAAAGTGGGCTGATATTCCGGTAGTGAAAGCTTGATGGGGCACGCGGTTTGATTATTATCCAAAGCATGAGTAGAATTATTATCGAATAATAATTATCTATACGATAATTAACCAAACGATTGTTATATTTTTGATAATTACGCCAATTTAGAGAGGTGTGCGATGGAAATATTCCCCCTCGATATTGCGACAGGTGGGGCCTTTTGCAATCGAACCCAAGAAATTGCGAGACTGAGCAGTAATATTGAAAGTACCACCCATACGCTGATTACTGCGCCACGACGCATGGGTAAAACGAGCCTGGTAATTGAGACCTTGTCTCGAATAGCCACCCCTAAGCTAATACCTGTTCATCTGGATTTGATGTTGACCAGTTCCCCCACCAGCATACAACAATACATCCTCAAGGCGGTGGGTGAAGCGATCTCCCAGATCAGCCCCATTGCTAGCAAACTCAATATCGCCGGTCAACAGCTTAAAAAGGCGCTATTAAGTCTACGGCCACAAATAGAGATCACCGACGATGGATTTAAAATCAAACTGGAGGCCACCAAACCACCCGTGGAGAGTATCAGTGACGCATTAAACGGTCTTGATGCCCTGGCCCACAAACATGGCTATCGCGTGGTGTTTTACATGGATGAATTTCAGCAGCTCGCCGAAATGGATGAAAACGAAACCCTGGAGGGTGCCATCCGCCACGCCGCCCAACATGCCAAGGCCACTGCCTTCATTTTCACCGGCAGTAATCGCCACATGTTGTCCTTGATGTTTGATGACAGCGCCAGGCCGCTCTACCACCTGTGCGATCGGATTGTCATCGAAAGGATAGACGCAGAGGCGTATGCGACTTACCTTCAAAAGCAGGCAAAGAAACGCTGGAAAAAACCAATCTCAGATGCGTCTATCGCCGCCATAATGACCTGTACCCAGCAGCACCCCTACTATGTGAATGTGCTTTGCCGTCATCTCTGGCGCGAGAACACCCCACCCAGCGAAAAAAAAGCCATCACTGCCTGGTCGCAGTATGTCCAGTATGAACGCGGCCGCATCGTTTCTGATCTTGGCAAACTGACCAACAATCAGCGTGAGCTTTTTATTCTGATCGCGCTAGCACCGACCAGCCAGCCGTATACCGAACAATACCTATCGCAAACCACCTTTCCTCGGGGGAGTGTGCGAAATACGTTAAATCGACTTGAAGCACTGGACCTCGTTATCCGTGATAAAGCGGGTATTTACCGACTTCAAGACCCGGCAATCGAAAGCTATATTAGACAAAAACAGCAAGGGAGTACCCTAATACATACCGAGTGACCCAGGAGATTAATGATCCAGTATGTGGAGAAAAGAACGCGGACTTGAATCGATTTATATCCGCAAGGGGCACCGAGGTGATCGAGTCCGAAAACCGTTTGGGTGATCGCATTTAACGCTGTCAGTTACACAGAATCGTTAACAGGGGCCGTGAAGGTTACTTTTTCTATCGGGTGCTTGGAATAGTGTGTTTCCAAATCAACTACATCGGGCGGTAGATTTTATAATCTACCCAGATTAAGTAATGAATGCGCTTATCATAGAAGACTTTTACGAATAAAGACTCCCCACACTTAACAGTATGGGGAGTGATGGCTAATCGATAGCACTGGCGATCAACCCACCCTCCTCTAGCGTATGCGCATAGTCAAGTAAACGATAATAGTGCTCGATTAATGCATCTCGATCGTCTTCGTTCACGGTCAATGACAAACAGCTTAAGGAATACAAACACACGGTAATTCCCGCTGCCGCCGTACTCATCTCGCCGGAGAAATAGTTTTCTGGATTGCACAGGATTATTTTTTCATCGCCTGATGGGGCCATAAAAAAGCCGCCATTCGATAACTAATAAAATTCCCAATACCCACCCGTGTAAGTATTAGAGAGTTTCGTCATAAATGAATAGACTATTGCTTCGCCGGTCAGATAATAACGGCCAAAGTATTTTGGTAAAAACGCGAGTCGTTCATTGTTTTTCACTACGGTCGCAACGATTGATGGTGTATTTGGTAATTGAATCATGATTGGTGCTCCTCTTGGTTGAGTGAATAAAAGGAGAAACCATCCCCACCGGGAATGGCTTCCCAGTGGGTAAAATTTAAAAATAACGAAATACGACTCACCCAATTCATTTGGATGAGCCGTCATTATTGTGATGCCGCTAACAGCAGCTTTGCTAAGGCGACCTCAATCGAACCACCTGATTGAATACGAACATCAACACCCGTGTCAGAAAACCCTTCCAAGGCACTATTGGCCCTGCGATCCTTGCGTCCATCAATGCTAGGCACTACAGGTGAGACGTGTTTTTAGGTAGACGCGACGATACATCTACACCCTTTACTTCTTGGTTGTTAACGATCTAATAGGCCGTCTTCGGCAAAACTGATCGCCCCTTCAATGCCAACCACAAGATGATCCAAGACACGGATATCAAATAGACTCAATGCATTTGTGAGTTGATGTGTCAGGGTCTCATCTTGCTTGCTGGGCGTGGGAACCCCTGACGGATGATTGTGATAAAAAATAACCGCCGCTGCATTCAATGCTAATGCGCGCTGTGCAACCACACGCGGATA
>CALZIG010000255.1 GCA_945787585.1 uncultured Gammaproteobacteria bacterium
AGCAGTTGACCGAGCTGGTTGATGTTGCGCGGGTGAATGACCAGTTGATGCTAAAGATGCAGAAACTGGTGCTGGCACTGCTGGAGACCAATGAACTGGAAGCGTTGCTCGCGCTGATTCAACAAAGTCTTAAAGATGATTTCAACGCCGACGGGGTGACGCTCTGCCTGTTTGCTGATCCCGAATCGATTTCGCTGGAATCCAACCAGATTGGTGACTTGCGAGTGATGTTTGTGTCGCGAGAGGATGAGCACATTAACGCGCTGGACGATATGTTCAAAGATGGTGAGCCTGCCTGTGGCGTGTTAACGGATGATCAGCGCGCGTATCTTTTTGATCAGCCGGAAAATGAGATTCGCTCTGTGGCGCAGTTGCCATTGACGGCTGCTGGTTCGTCGGCGGTGCCATTGGGCATATTGGCGATTGGCAGTCACGATGCTGGGCGTTTTTGTGCGGGGGTCGGTACTGTTTTTCTCAAATACCTCGGCGCGTTGGTCATGCGTAAGTTGCGCCCTCATCTCGCTGCTGAGGGATAACGCCCGGTTTTATTGACGATGACTGCGAAGGTGGCACAGAAAAAGGCTTCGTCCCTGTTTGAAGGGGGCGAGGCCTTTTTTGATTATCTGCGCAACGAACGTCGCCTCTCTTCTTTGACCCTGCAGAATTATCGTCGCGATCTGCAAAAAGTGGTGGCCTATTGTCAGGAGCAGAACATCGATGGCTGGCAGCGGATCGATGTCCACCATGTGCGAGCGTTAGTGGCGCAACTTCACCGTCGTGGACTGGCTGGGCGCAGTCTTCAGCGCTTGTTATCGGCGCTGCGCACCCTGTTTAATTATCTGTTGCGAGAAGGGGTGGTGAAAAATAACCCGGTGCAGGGGGTGCGTGCGCCAAAGACAACGCGTCAATTACCCAGAACATTGGATGTGGATCAAGTTAATCAGCTATTGGCTCATGATGAAACAGATCCATTAGCGATACGGGATCGCACGATGATGGAGTTAATCTACTCCTCTGGGTTGCGTCTTGCTGAGCTTGCGGGGCTCGACATTAATGATATTGATCGCCGCGATGCTGTGGTGCGTATCACCGGTAAAGGCAGCAAAACACGTGTTGTGCCGGTCGGCAGGCATGCGTTAGCCGCGCTAGAACGCTGGTTAAAGTGCCGCGCAGCATGGGTCACTCCAGATAATAGCGCGCTGTTTGTTGGTAAGCGTGGTCGCCGTCTCGGTCACCGTGCGATCCAGTTGAGGCTGCGTGAGTGGGCAGTGCGGCACGGGCTGCCTGAGGCGCTGCATCCGCACATGTTACGTCACAGCTTTGCCAGCCATATGCTGGAATCGAGTGGTGACCTGCGTGCGGTGCAGGAACTATTAGGGCACGCTGATATTAGTACCACGCAGATCTATACCCATCTCGACTTTCAGCATCTCGCCAAAGTTTATGATCAGGCGCATCCGCGTGCCCGCAAGCGCTCGACGTCTGAGCCTGATGAGGATTAAATCGATATATTGATCGATCCGGTTTTTAGTCGATTAATATTCTTTGTATTCCGCCAGCCCTTCGGTCACCAGCAGATCATTGATGTTGACGCCATCAAGATAGATCTCCGCCAGATAGCGGCCGTACTTTCCCTTTTCATCCCTGGTGGTCTGAATTAATACCGTTTTGTCCAGTATTTGCGCACGCATCCAGTCTCGAGAAATGAGTCCTTGCTCGCGCTCCGCGCCCCTTACTTCAGGGGTGTTGATGCGACTCAGGCGGAGTTTTTCACCGTGTACCCATGTGCTGAGTCCCAGATCAATATCGGCGGTGACAGTGTCACCATCGTATACCGAGGTGATGATCGCTTTATAAGTGTAAATTCCATCTTCGTTGAGGATTACCATGGATGCTCCTTTCCATTGTGAGTTTATTGATTATCTGTTTATATCAGGAATGGTAGCACGCGTCAGTACTGGGTTTTGGAGCGCGCTATCATGCGGCAGGATGGGACGTATGGGGTAAGGCTGGCGAGATGTAATATAAATAAATGTTTGGTGGGCCCGGTAGGACTCGAACCTACGACCAAGGGATTATGAGTCCCCTGCTCTAACCAACTGAGCTACAGGCCCTTATTAGGGTGTGCAGTATAACGTTTTGATAAAAGGTACGTCACCTGATTTTTAATCAGTATGTGGATTTTAGAGTGAATTAGGCGCATTAAAAAAGGCGAAGTGTTAACACTTCGCCTTTTTTGTTTTCAATCGCTGGCGAGTTTAGTCGCTAAAGCTGCGCAGTGGATCGGAGCGACTTGGATGACGTAGCTTGCGCAGCGCCTTCGCTTCGATCTGGCGAATACGCTCACGCGTGACGTCGAACTGTTTGCCAACCTCTTCAAGGGTGTGATCGGTATTCATGCCGATACCAAAACGCATCCGCAGCACTTTGGCTTCACGTGCAGTGAGGCTTTCGAGTACTGAATTGGTCGCTTCACGCAGTCCTTCAACGGTCGCGGCATCGGGTGGCGCCATCACGTTTGGATCTTCGATGAAATCACCGAGGTGCGAATCTTCATCGTCACCAATCGGGGTTTCCATTGAGATAGGCTCTTTGGCAATCTTCAGTACTTTGCGAATTTTGTCTTCCGGCATTTCCATGCGTACCGAGAGCTCTTCCGGGGTCGCTTCAC
>CALZIG010000256.1 GCA_945787585.1 uncultured Gammaproteobacteria bacterium
TGGCCGGAAACTTGCCTGCTATCTTACTATTTATGGTGATGTCAGTTGTGTTGCTTGCATCTGGCGGTTGAAGTTGATCAAATTAGCATCAAATTAATATGATGATTGTTTCTGGAGTTTAATATGTCGGTGAAAAAGGTGCTCAGGATGGGTGATCCTGTGTTGATGAAGGTTGCGAGTGCTGTGCCAACGTACAATACGCCAGCGCTACATGCGCTGGTACAGGATCTGCTGGATACCATGGCAGCTCAGGATGGCGCAGGGCTTGCGGCACCACAGATCGGTATCAGCCAGCGTGTGGTGGTGTTTGGTATCGCGGCAAACCCTCGTTACCCTGATGAGGAAACGATTCCGATGACGGTGCTAATCAATCCAGTGATTGAACCACTCAGCGAAGCGGTTGCCGATGGCTGGGAGGGTTGCCTGAGTGTGCCGGGTCTGCGTGGCGAGGTGCCGCGTTATACCCATATTCGTTACCGCGGGTTTGATCAATTTGGGATGAAGATAGAGCGTGAAGTGACAGACTTTCATGCGCGTGTGGTGCAGCATGAGTGCGACCATCTTGACGGCATTCTGTACCCTCAGCGGATGACGAATATGCGAGCGTTTGGTTTTGAAGCGGAGCTAGAGAAAGCGGCAGAAGCAGCGGCTGAAAGTGACGCAGCACGTTGATGTATGACGCAAGCCCACTCCAATCATTATTGATTGTATCTGGGCTTGCGGAGTGAGTTTGAAGCAGTCCTTAATTTGATTGAAAATATTTTTTTGCCAGTGAAACGCGTTGTTCATAGGCATCGCGCGCAATGCGTATATCTTCAAGGAAGTAGGGTAGCTCTTTGGGAGTCAGTGCCTGCGGGCCATCGACCAGCGCCTTTTTAGGTTCCGGGTGAAAATCGACCAGTACGAGATTTGCGCCTGCAATAATCCCCTGAGCGGTGACATGCATTACATCGAGGATGTGGTCGGGGGCCATATCACGTGAACCCACCGAATGAGAGGGATCAATGCATACGGGCATGCGCGTGAGGCGTTTGACCACCGGCACATGGGCGAAATCCACAAAATTTCGATGCGGATCACCCATGTTGGTTTTCATGCCGCGCAGGCCGAAGATCACCTTGCTATTGCCCTCGCTAGCGAGGTATTCAGCAGCGTTGAGTGATTCTTCCAGCGTGATGCCGAAGCCGCGCTTCAACAGTACTGGGTGTCTTTGTTGGCGGCCGACGATCTTCAACAGTTCGAAGTTTTGCGTGTTGCGGGTGCCGATCTGTAGCATCACGCCGGTCGGGTTACCCGTCTGTTCGAGTGCAGCGTTGATCTCATCGATATGGCTTTCGTGGGTAATCTCCATCGCAATCACTTTGATGCCATATTTACCCGCAAGCTCGAATACATAGGGTAGACACTCCTTCCCGAAGCCCTGAAATGCATAGGGATTGGTACGGGGTTTATAGGCGCCCATGCGAGTGCAGGTCTGTCCATTTTCCTGGAGTACTTTCATCATGGCTTCAACATGTTCAGGGGTGTTGACCGCGCATAGTCCAGCAAAGATATTGAGGTTGTCCTGACCGAAGGTGATACCGTTGTATTCAAAAGAGGTTGGACGACTGTCATCTTTGTGACGGCCGAGGACGCGATACTCCTCTGAGATGCGTACTGCGCGTTCGACGCAGGGCAGCGCACACATATCCTCAAGGCTGAGGGCGAGGGTATTACCGATCAGGTAGATTTCGGTGAGCGTCTGTTGCGAACCCTTCTCACGATGCACACGGTGCTCAATAGAGGGCAGGTTGTTAAGATGCTCCAGTAGTCGACTATAGTCGTTACTTTTGGGATCTGTATCCGGGGTGAGTATCAAGATCATTTTTTGTTATCCAGTATTTTGCGGTTAGGCGCTATTATTTCATAGTTTTATGGTTTGTATGACTCAATTAGACCGTCTTTATTTCAGAGTGCTGTAGTGATGAGTTCGGTGGTCGTCAGGAAGGGTGTCACGTGGGTGTTACAGTCAACACCAATCGTTCAGAGTGACGATGGTGGATTTGATGTTCGCCTAAGTCGGTGTTGACCTGGCGAGGTCACATCTTCATCGCGAGGATGATGTGAGTGTTAATCACTGATAATGCAGTCAGGTATCAGTCAGTACCGGCAAACTTTACGTTATTACGACCAGATTTTTTTGCTTCGTACATCGCCATGTCTGCGCGCTCAAAAATTGTTTTGGCATTGTCTTCGGCTGTGATGCAGGCGACTCCCATGCTGGCCGATGTGGGGATAAGTTCATCACCATAGCGGTAACTACTGGTATAGATGCTTCTGCGAATACGTTCGGCAAGCAGCATGGCACCATTTTTATCGGTGTTGCTCAACAGGATCGTGAACTCTTCGCCACCGTAACGAAACAGCATATCAGAACTTCTAATGCATTCAGAGATAGAGCCTACAACCGCTTTAAGTACGTAGTCACCCGCAGTATGGCCATATTGATCGTTGATCTGTTTGAACAGATCAATGTCTAGCGCAATGAGAGAGAGCGGTGTGTTGTGACGACGCGATAGCTCGATTTCACGTACCATAGTGGTATTCATGGCGGCACGATTATTGGCACCTGTTAATGGATCCTGTAGTGCGGCAGTCAGCGCGCCTTTGTATAGTAGGGCGTTTCGCAGTGGGTAGACCAGGCTGCACAGTAGGTGTTCAAATAAAATAGTCTCTTGCACACTAAATTTCTTTTTGCGTGTGATCGTCATCTGCCCGAGTGATTGACCCGCAGCGGAGAGCTGATAAGAGCAGGAATGTTTGGCGTGTGCGCCGTTTTCAATTCTGAAGTAGGGTGTCTGGTGTTCGTATAATACGCTTTGATGCGGGATCATTGAGCTGATCTCTTGCGAGAAAATTTCGATCAATGCGTCGCAGTCGAGGGTAGTTTGTAGCACGCTGACAATTTGCAGGGCCCGGTTCAAGCCGTCCTGGCCCGTTTTAGTCTCGAGGGCGTCGGACATTAAGGTTAGATTACCTAGCTCGTAGACTATATCCTTGTCATTCTGTTGAGTTTGAGGGGTGGCCATCTAGCTTCTCCTGTTTGTGCCAATATGCCCTTGGGTATATGCATGGAATATGCCAATCAATTTTTGATGGTAGTTTAGGCTGGAAATTACACTTGTTTTGATTGTTAATACAATAAGTTACGATCATGCTAAAGGTGAAAAATTAGATTGTCAATATGTTGACTCAAGCCACTGTGGGCGCTGGAAGTGGCAAGAAATGGTAGGTAGAATTTAATCGTGACTATATTTGGCGTAAAGCCAGAGGGGTATGAAAACAGGTGTTAATGGATTAGCACCTTATTAAGCCATAATCAGGGAGCAAGAAATGCAGGGACAAATTGTCAGGAGCCAGGATGAGCTCTGTGCCGCACTTTCATCGCAGGATTCAACATTAAATCAATCTCTCGGCGAGATTCTTGTCGAAAATCAAAAGTTAATTAGCAGGCATCAGCTTGATGAGTTGTTGCGACAGCAACAAAATGGGATTCAAAAACGATTAGGTGTGATGCTTGTGGATCAGGGGCTTGTCTCACAGGAACAAGTTTACCTGGCGTTGGCTATGAAGTTTGGCATCCCGTACGTTCGGCTGGATGATTTTGAGATTCAGAGCGATGCGTTAACCCATATACCGGCAGAAGTCGCTGTGCGTTACAACATCATGCCGCTGGTCATTATTGGGCGGCGCCTCGTGGTTGCGATGGAAAATCCTGTTGACCTCAGCAGTATTGAAGCCCTTACTTTCGCGATAAACCTGAAGCTTGAAGCGGTGATCGCACCGTTGCGAGATATCTCAGTGGCGCAGAGTAAATATTATAGTCGTTTTGATGAGTACGAAGCGCTGAAGGATAAGCACCTTGCTCCGATCGATTATCATGTTAGCCAGCCTGATCCGATGCATGTAGTTGAGGCACAAGCGAGAAAGAAACCGTTAGTCCGACTGCTCAGTGCGATTGTGCTTCAGGGTGTTGTCCGAGGAGCCTCTGATATCAATATTCGTCCAGATAAAGATGGGGTCAAGATTTATTATCGTGTCGACGGCACGTTACAGTTTTCACGTGTGATGGACAGGTCGCTCCTGTTGCCACTCATCTGTCGGATCAAAGTATTAGGGGAAATGGATATTGCAGAACGTCGCGTTCCGCAGGATGGGCATATCCGATTAATGAGAGGAACGCGACATATCGATCTACGTGTCTCCATTATGCCCACTGTCGATGGTGAAAGTGTTGTGATTCGTATCCTCGATAAGGAGGTGGGGCTTAAACCGCTTTCTCGACTGGGGCTGGCGAGCGTAGCACAGCAAAAGATTGCCACTTTACTACAGCGACAAAGTGGACTTTTTCTAGTGGTGGGCCCAACGGGTTCAGGGAAAACTACAACTTTATATGCACTACTGAATGAGATAAAAAAAGCGCACGCACATATCATCACTATTGAAGACCCAGTGGAATATGAGATGTCTGGGGTAGAGCAGGTACAGGTGGCGGCCTCACGTGAAGTGGGTTTTGCGCGTGTTCTGCGCAGTGTGCTGCGGCATGACCCGGATGTAATTATGGTAGGTGAGATTCGTGATAGTGAAACCGCAGAAATCGCTAATAAAGCGGCCTTGACCGGACACTTTGTATTAAGCACATTACACACTTATGACTGTATAAGTACAGTGATTCGGTTGATTGATATGGGCGTAAAACCCTATCTGCTTGCGGCCACATTACGCGGTGTATTGGCGCAACGACTGGTAAGATTAAATTGTCATCTTTGTGCGGAATCGATAGCGATAGATAGTGTGAGCCGGAATATATTGAAGCTAAATGAGAGTGATCAGGTGTTGGCTGGGCGCGGCTGTGATGGCTGTAATCAGAGTGGTTATCAAGGACGGACGTTAGTCAGTGAGGTATTGATGGTTGATGATACGCTTGCCGCCATGATCAGTGCGAAGGCGGATAGCTCCTTGTTAATCGAAAGGGCATTGACTAGTGGTATGGTGAGACTGAGTGACGACCTGATTCGCCTGGTAAAAATGGGCCTGGTGGCCCCTGGGGAGGCGCTGTCCTGCACGGTGACATAAGAGCTATTAGTTACTCATGAAAACCAGCTTATTGCCGTATATATATAGATCATGGAGAGTAATATGAAAAATAAGCGAGATATTGATGTTGACGCGGGCATATTGGCTGTCGTTTGAAAACAGCATAATTACGTCACAAGTTGATCGATTCATTGCGGCAACAGCGTAACCCACTGGATTGATAATTAATATTTTGTAGTATTAGTAGCGTCGAATCAAAGGTATCCTTGGTGATGAGCGAAAAGAGTGCGCATGAAAAGCCGAGGTTCCCTCGCCGGGTCTTGTTATACATTTTGTCTATGGGCCTGCTCTTCTCTGCATATCTGTTTTTATTAGTACGGGAATGGGAGCAGCAACAGGCACAGCATGATCTTGAGGTCGTCTCATCTTCATATGTTGCGGCTGTCCAGAATGAGCTGTCCAGGCATGATGAGGTATTAAGTTCTATTGCCAGTATTTATGGCGCTTCAGATAAAATCGACCGTACCGCTTTTGCCGCCTTTGTTAGCGCCATCTCACTTGAACATAGGGACACAACCTCCTTTGAATGGGCGCCTCAGGTACTGCATGCTGAGCGAGCTGCCTATGAAGCGCGCGCACGCCTGTTGGACGACCCCAGTTTTAATGTGACTGAAGCGGGTAGTGATGGCACGGTGGTCAGCGCAAGTCAGCGCGAAGTCTATTTCCCCATTGCATAGATTGAGCCTCATGAGCGAAGTGGACGCCCGCTTGGACTTGATCTTGCCGCTGACCCTGTTAGGCGTAAGGCCCTTTTGCTTGCACGTGATAGCGGTAAGGCAATGATCAGTGGGCGTATGCAGCTGGATCATGATGGCAGAACAGGTTACGGTTTTTTGATGATTAGGCCTGTTTATCAACATGGCGTCGTACCCGAATCAGTTGAGGCGCGACGGCAGCAGTTGAAAGGGTTTATGTTAGGTGAGAATAATTTGAATGCCTTTTTTGGTGAGGCATTATTTGATTCGGCGCATGAATCACTCTCATTATGGGTTTATGACCAGGATGCCCCTGATTCAAAAGTATTACTCTTTTCGCGTGATATTTCTGAGCGTAATGCCGCAGAGATTTCAAGTGCCGGGTGGCTACTCTCAGGCCATGATATGGAATGGAAAGTTAACACTGAACAGTACGGTCGACACTGGATTTTTATGTTTAAACCGGCAGCGCTCTTTATGCAATCAGTGATTTCCTGGCGATCCTGGTTAGTGCTGGTTTCAGGCATCATGATGACATTACTGGTGTTGTTTTTTGTTTATCGCGGACAGCGTTACACTGCTATGATTGAACAGAAAGCAATGTTATTAGCGCAAGAGAAAGATGAATCAGAGTTGCGTTATCTACGGCTTTTCGAAAGTAACAATGATGCGTTGTTTGTCTTGGAGATTGATGAAGAACATGGCCCTGGTAAATTTAAGGATGTTAACAAGGCGATGTGTCAACGTTTAGGGTATAGCAAGGAAGAGCTGCTCCAGATGAGTCCAATGGATATTAATTTACCGGAGGAGAAAAAAGAGCTTCAGACGTGTTTAGAAAAGGTATTGCAGCACAAAGTTCACCTGTTTGATACCGTACATATGACCAAGGGAGGAAAAGAAATACCGGTTGAAATCAATATCCAGGTGTTAGATGGCTTTAACGAAAGGATGTTTATTGGCTGTGCACGAGATATCGGTGAGCGCCGTAAGGCACATGAAAAGCAGATTGAAGCAAAAGAGTGGGAGATGACCAAGCTTTCCAGCGCAGTGGATCAGACTGCGGACTCCATTATGATCACTGATCGCAATGGCATTATCGAATACGCCAATCCAGCCTTTGTGGACATTACGGGGTATAGTCGGGATGAGGCACAGGGTAAGACCCCTGGTATTTTCAAGTCAGGTCACAATACCAGTGATGATTATAAGCAGCTATGGCAAACTATTCTAAACGGTGAAGTCTATCGTAATGTGCTGGTTAATCGAAAAAAAGATGGGACACTCTATTACGAAGAAAAAACCATTTCGCCGCTTAAGGATTGTGATGGCAATATCACCCATTTTATCTCGTCAGGTAAGGATATTACCGAGCGCATGCAGACTGAAGAACGCCTTCACCATCTTGCCTACCATGATATTTTAACTGATCTTCCCAATCGAGCGCTGTTTATCGAGCGCATTAATACTGCGATCAATCAATCAAGTGGCAAAGATAACCGTTGTGCGGTGTTGTTTATTGATCTTGATAATTTTAAAAATATCAATGACACACTTGGGCATGGTGTCGGTGACCTGTTGTTGCAGGCTGTGCCAAGTCGTTTGTTAAGCTGTGTCCGTAAGTATGACACGGTCGCTCGCTTTGGCGGCGATGAGTTTTCGTTACTACTGGAGCGGCTGCCTAATAGTCAAGTAGTAGCCAAGATGGCAAAAAAACTGATTGCTATATTATCAGAGCCATACACTATTCAGAATCAAACACTTTATTTGACTGCAAGTATTGGCATCAGTCTTTCACCAGATGATAGCACCGATGCTTCGACGTTAATTAAAAATGCGGATACCGCAATGTATCGCGCCAAGGATACTGGGCGCAACAACTACCAGTTTTATTCAACTGAAATGGGCACGCGTGCGATTGAACGACTTTCGCTTGAAACTAGTCTTCGCGTTGCGATGGAGCGTGATGAGTTTGAACTTTACTATCAACCACAAGTGTCATTGCATAGCGGTAGAATCATTGGTGCAGAGGCATTAATTCGCTGGCACCATCCTGAATTGGGTCTGGTGGTGCCTGATAAGTTTATTCCACTGCTGGAAGAGACAGGTTTGATTATCGAAGTAGGGATGTGGGTGCTCAATACCGCATGCAAACATGGAGCGGCCATCATCAGCCGCACTGGTGAGCCATTTAGAATGGCCGTCAATTTTTCAGGTAAGCAGTTTCGTGATAATGCCTTAACTGAGATTGTTGGGGAGGCGATTGAGACTAATCAGTTCCCGGCGCCTTTGCTTGATGTCGAAATTACTGAAACGGTGCTGATGCAGAGTGATAATTATTCACTGGAAAATATCAGTGGATTAAAGGCCCTGGGCGTGCAGTTATCCATTGATGACTTTGGTACCGGTTACTCCTCACTCAGTTATCTTAAGCGTTTTCCAGTAGATATCATTAAGATTGATCGCGCTTTTGTTAATGGTGTGACCGATAACCCCGAAGATGCTGCAATTGTGACGGCAGTCATTGCAATGGCACATAGTCTTAAACTTAAGGTGGTTGCAGAAGGGGTAGAGACACAAGAACAGGTTGAATTTTTACGAGAATATGCTTGTGACTATCTGCAAGGCTATTTATTTAGCAAGCCTGTATCCGAGAAAGAATTCAATGCACTTTTAGCAAAGCAAGATGAGCACTAGCCCCACTGCATTTTACTGGTTTGATGCGATGCGAAGTGGTAAGTCTGTGTCTGATTGTGAGCTGTGAGGCAGATTTTGGCTCACCCATTTTACTAGTGTCGTCCACTCCATTCGCTCTTGCGTGACCACTGATGGGTCCAGTTCATGGATGCCGAGTCCTGTTGCCGAAGCATCAATATAGCAATCACTGTCACTTAATGTGGTGATGAAGGGGATGTCGAGCGAGTTCAGAAACCGTTCTAATGGTTGATACAACGGTGAGTTTTGTCGGGTGCGATTAGCAACGATCCCTATAGGAATATTTTTAGCGCGGGTCTTGATGGTGAGCATGAGCTCTCGTACGAATTCAGCCGTCGCATGAATGTCCGCAGGTGACGGTGCGACCGGAATGATAATCATATCGGCCCTGTCCACGGCTTCACGTAATAGATCTCTACTGATGCCCGCCGGCGTGTCGATGATCACCCGCTCAGTATTCGCAGGGGTTTTTAGCTGAAAGGCGCGTGTGATACCCGTCCGTTTGTGGCTCGCATCGATGAGATGCACCGCGGGGCGATCATTTTCTTCTCGTAAAGTGCCCCAAAAATGGCTAGAGCCCTGGGGGTCATAATCGATAATTGCAGTATTAAAGCCCGCCGTGGCGTAGAGCGCAGCTAAATTGGTTGCTATCGTGGTTTTGCCACTACCGCCTTTTGCATTGAGTAACAGTACTGACTGCATCACCTTATCCTTAGTACTTCTATTCATAACCTATATAGCGTCATGATCATCATAAAATATAAGGCTTTTTGGGTGTCATGAGTGTGAGTCGTGTCACGGATTTAGCATTGATTTTATATATTTTGAGTTAGCTGCATGTTTGTGTGACTGATAAGGCGTCTTGTTGCTGTCATATTGGTCTTTTATAAGTGCCATCTTTTCGGCATGAATGTGCTGAGCGAGTCTTTTACTTCTGTCAATAATTTGTCGAATCCATTTTATGGTAATTCATCTATATGATTTTTATAGATAAATTACTATTTTATTGCGTGGCATGATGATTGCTTTTGCTAGATTAGAAGTTTGTAATTGCAATTGATACGGAAAGGAAATCTGATATGCCTGTAGATGAAGAAAAAGACGATGTCGAAGCGAGTGAGCCCGAAAAAAAGCCGAAGGGCTCGATGGTAAAAATAATCATTATTGTTTTCGCGATCATATTAGCGATAGTCGGCAGTGTTGGCGCCACACTTTATTTTGCAGGTGTATTTCCCGGTGGAGATAAGGAAAGCGCTGAAATGAGTGAGGAAGGTGGTGCCGAAGAAAAAAGCAAAGAGAAAAGTGAAAAGAAAAAAGCGGCTAAAGGCCCCGCTATCTATTTTCCTTTTAAAGATGCCTTTGTTGTTAATTTTATCGATAAGAATCAGATACGTTATTTGCAGATCAACGTTGAAGTGATGTCACGAAACCAGGAGGTGATCGATTCAATCGAAACCCACCTACCTAAAATAAAAAATAATCTACTGGTACTGTTTAGTGATCTCGATATTGGGATGATTACAAGTGTCGTCGGTAAGCAGAAGCTACGTGACCTTGCGTTGGAAGAACTCCGCAAAATTCTTAAAGAAGAGACGGGCCATAATGAAGTCGAAGCACTTTATTTTACCGGCTTTGTAATGCAGTAGACCTGGAATTACCTATGTCCGTGAATGATCTACTAACCCAGGATGAGATTGATGCACTGCTGCATGGCGTGACGGGTGGTGATATTGACTCGGAAGATGATATCCCGCTGGAGGATGGCACGGCATATGAATATGACTTTAATAGCCAGGATAGAATTGTACGTGGGCGCATGCCCACGTTGGAAATGATCAATGAGCGTTTCGCACGCCACTTTAGAATCAGTCTGTTTAATATGTTGAGACGTACCGCTGAAATCTCAGTGGGCAGTGTGCAGATGCTGAAGTTTGCAGAATATGTACATAGCCTGTTCGTACCTGCAAGTCTGAATTTAGTCAAAGTTGAACCATTGAGAGGCACTGGTTTGTTTGTTTTTGATCCGAAGCTTGTATTTACAGTGGTTGATAATTTTTTTGGAGGTGAAGGGAAGTTTCACGCCAAGATTGAAGGACGAGAGTTTACACCAACGGAACAGCGCATTATCCAGATCATGCTGGACTTAAGCTTTAAAGATATGAAAGAGGCATGGAATCCAGTCCTGCCTGTCAACTATAAATTTCAGGGAATGGAAGTGAATCCTCACTTTGCAAATATTGTGAGTCCGAGTGAAGTGGTTGTCGTAACAACTTTTCATATCGAACTCGATGGTGGTGGGGGTGATCTACATGTCACGCTGCCATATTCAATGGTAGAGCCTATCCGTGAGCTGCTGGATGCCGGTGTACAAAGTGACCGAGATGATACCGATGACCGCTGGTCAGTGGCATTAGTGGAAGAGATTAAAGAGGCGCAGGTGGAGTTGAGTAGTCTACTCACAGAAACAGAGATAACACTGGATGAGCTGAATGCGCTGAAGTGTGGCGACATTATACCAATTGATTTGCCGGAGAATGTCACTATACGGGTAGAAGATATCCCTGTTTTTAGGGGTACATTTGGTGTTTCTGACGGAAAAAATGCAATTAAAATTAATGAGCGCGTAGTTGAAAATACAAAACAGTTACAAAAAGTGACGGGGTAAAAGTATGAATGACACAACGGACAGTAATGATGCAGGCGATGACTGGGCCTCTGCGATGACTGAGCAGGCAGATTCAGAGCAAGCGGCTGCGCCAGCAGACTTTCAGAATCTACAGCCGGATGCCCGGGGCGGTGGAATGGACGGACCTATCGATATGATTCTTGATATTCCGGTAACGGTATCTGTGGAAATTGGCAGAAGTAAAATTAATATCAGAAACCTGCTCAAACTCAATCAGGGCTCTGTGGTTGAATTAGATAGACTTGCGGGCGAGCCAATGGATGTGATTGTGAATGGGACCTTGATTGCACACGGTGAAGTTGTAGTCGTCAATGAAAAGTTTGGCGTCAGGCTGACTGACGTGATAAGTGCTACTGAACGCGTTAAAAAGCTTAAATAATAGTCATTATTAACGATGATTACGCTGAATAGAATTTTTACTATAGCCGCTGTTTTGTTACCGATGCCGCTTATTGCCAATGAAGCTGGTGCTGAAATTCAGAAAGTTCCGGGTGTTATCGGTGCAAGTAGTATTTTGCAAATAGTAGCGGGTTTATTTTTAGTGCTCGCCATCATTATTGGCGCAGGGTGGTTACTAAAGCGCTATGGTGGAATAGGTGGGATGTCTAACGCCAACTTGAAGGTAATCGCAGGTATTACGGTCGGGCAGCGAGAAAAAATAGTGATCGTTCAGGCCGGCGATGTGCAGGTATTAGTCGGCATCGCGCCAGGAAATATTCGAACATTACATGTGCTTGAAAATAATATTGATGGTGATGCGCGGTTAAAAGTAAGTGATCCCGCAGTAGAAGACAATGGCAATAATTTTAGTAGCCACCTTCAGCAGCAGGTTAAAAGGCAAGAAGAATTATGAGCCGTTTAATCATAGTGCTGTTGTTGCCTTTGGCCTCTATTACAACCGCATCAGCAGATGCAGGATTACCGGCGTTGACCGTCTCCCCCGGTAGTAATGGCGGCGAGACTTATACACTAAGTATTCAGATACTGGCACTGATGACAGTGCTCACGCTGTTGCCCACGGCCCTGATGATGATGACTTCGTTTACACGCATCATTATTGTCCTTGCCATTTTACGTCAGGCACTCGGTACCGCCCAGACACCCACCACTCAGACGCTGGTTGGTTTGGCCCTGTTTCTAACGATATTCATTATGATGCCTGTTTTTGAAGCAGGCTATGAAGATGGCCTTAAGCCCTATATGGAAGAAAAGATCGAAGTGGGCGAGGCGATGGAAAAATCGATTGAACCCTTCCGAAAATTCATGCTGGCACAGACACGTGATAGTGATTTGAATCTCTTTGCAAGCTTGTCAGGTAATGAAGATATTGACTCATACGATGAAGTGCCACTCTCAATGTTGTTACCGGCATTTGTCACCAGTGAGCTTAAAACAGCTTTTCAGATAGGATTTATGATTTTTATTCCATTTCTAATTATCGATTTAGTCGTGGCCAGTGTATTGATGGCCATGGGTATGATGATGTTGTCGCCATTAATTATTTCGTTACCGTTTAAGTTGATGTTGTTTGTATTGGTCGATGGCTGGGCATTGATCATGGGAACACTGGCATCAAGTTTCTATATCTAACAGATGTCATGAGGTAATACGAATGAGTCCGGAAGATGTGTTGAGTATCGGTCGATCTGCACTTGAAGTCACAATCATGATCATTGCTCTACTATTGATCCCGGCACTGATTGTCGGTTTGATGGTGAGTATGTTTCAGGCAGCGACCCAGATTAATGAAGCCACACTAAGTTTTATTCCGAAGCTTCTTATTACATTTATTGTTATGTTGATTGGTGGTCCATGGATTCTACAGGTAATGACGACCTATACCCGTCAGCTGATCCAGAATATTCCATCAATGATTGGATGACGTTGTGATAACTGAGCGGTTCACACAGTGAATTTTACCGATACACAATTAATAAATCTTGTGACCAGTTACTTTTGGCCGTTTGCCAGAATTGCTGCATTTGTTGCCGTGGTACCCGTCTTCGGTGCCCGTGTTATACCCGCCAGAATACGTTTGTTGGTTGCCATTGCTTTGACATTAGTGATAGTACCAATACTTCCACCACCCCTGGCAACGATAGATCCATTTGGGGTAGACGGCTTATTAACGACAGCGGCACAAGTCATGATTGGCCTGGCAATGGGATTTGCTATGAAACTGATTTTTAGCGCGATCGAAACCGGCGGCCACATGATGGCACAAACAATGGGGTTAGGTTTTGCGCAGATGAATGACCCTGCTAATGGCGTGACGGTACCAGTCGTCAGCCAGTTTTATATTATTATGGCGACATTGCTGTTTTTAGCGCTCAATGGACACCTGGTGATGATTGATGTGCTTGCAGAAAGTTTTTCAATGCTACCTGTTTCAACCCAGAGTGTTAGCCACGATGGCATGTGGGTACTGATTACATGGTCTAGCTGGATCTTTACGGGGGCCGTGTTGATGTCGCTACCCGTGGTGGTGGCACTGCTACTCGTAAATGTTGCTTTTGGTGTGATGATGCGAGCGGCACCGCAGTTAAATGTTTTTGCCGTTGGTTTCCCACTGACATTGACCTTTGGCTTTATCTTTATGTTGGCGTCGTTGCCAGTCTTCTTGCCTCAGTTTAGTAATTTGCTCGAGCATGCCTTTATGGCCGTCGGCAATATCGTATCTGCGAGATAAGCGATGGCAGATAATAATACAGGTCAGGAAAGAACAGAAGAGGCAACGCCCAAGCGACTACAGGAGTCGCGTGAAAAAGGGCAGGTCGCGCGCTCACGAGAACTCAGCACGATGAGTCTATTGCTTGCATCTGGCGTAGGTTTTTTGATGTTTGGCGATCTACTTGTATCCGACATTATGGGCATGATGCGTGAATCTTTTACCGCAAGTCGCATGGACCTCTTGGATAGTAAAAACATTCCACTGCTCCTGGAAAGCTCTGTTGAAGACGCGCTTTTCGCATTAATGCCATTCTTTATCATTGTGATGGCAGCGGCATTTTTCTCACCGATGGCATTGAGTGGCTGGTCTTTTAGTACAAAAGCGCTGGCTTTTAAGTGGTCCAAGATGGATCCAATCAAAGGCATGGGGCGTCTCTTTTCTGTGAAAGGGCTGATGGAACTGATTAAGGCCCTAGCCAAGTTCGTGTTGGTGATGTCGATTGCTGTGTTGCTACTGTGGAATCAGTCTGAGTTATATATTCTGCTTGGTGTGAAAAGTATCGAACCGGCCATTGCACAGGCGGGATCTCTTTTGATGTGGGCTTTTATTTTACTGAGTTGCGCCACGATTTTGATTGCAGCGATCGATGTGCCATTTCAGCTCTGGGATCACGCAAAACAGTTAAAGATGACGCTTCAGGAAGTGAAGGATGAGTACAAGCAGACCGAAGGTAACCCTGAGATGAAGCGAAAAGTTCGCGAAGTTCAGATGGCGATGGCTGAAAAACGGATGATGGAAGAGGTGCCAAAGGCAGATGTCATTGTGACAAATCCAACCCATTATGCCGTCGCGATAAAATATGACCAGTTGAAAATGGGTGCACCTATTGTCGTCGCAAAAGGTAAAGACCTGATCGCTGCAAAGATTAGAAGCCTTGCCTATAGTAATAATATTCCGCTATTGGAAGCGCCGCCACTGTCGCGTGCGCTCTACCATAGTACAGAGTTGAATGATGAAGTGCCAGCAGGGCTCTATCTTGCGGTTGCGCAGGTATTGGCTTATGTCTATCAGTTAAGGCAAAAACAGTCTCGTTTTGATGAAACGTTGACCATGGATGATCTTCCGATCCCGGATGATCTCAAGTGTGATGAGTAAGGTGAAGTTATGGCTCAAGCAAGTGTAGTTGATACCGCACGACACATCAGTCGAAATGGGCTGATCGGTGCGCCGCTGTTATTGATGTCTATTCTGGCAATGATGGTGGTGCCGTTACCGCCAATATTACTTGATCTATTTTTTACTTTTAATATTGCATTGTCATTGATTGTGATCCTTTCGGGTGTTTATTCGAAGCGACCACTTGATTTTGCTGTTTTTCCGACGGTACTGCTGATTGCCACCCTGTTGCGGTTAGCACTTAACATTGCCTCAACACGGATTGTGTTATTGGAAGGCCACACTGGTACCAATGCTGCGGGTGACGTGATTGAAGCCTTTGGCGACTTTGTCGTTGGCGGTAATTACGCCGTGGGTCTGGTGGTATTTGCAATCCTCGTGATCATTAACTTTGTGGTGGTCACCAAAGGTGCCGGTCGTATCTCGGAGGTGAGTGCCCGCTTTACACTCGATGCGATGCCCGGTAAGCAGATGGCTATTGATGCAGATCTGAATGCAGGAGCGATTGATCAGGAAGAGGCCAAGAACCGCCGCGCTGATGTGGTGTCCGAAGCTGATTTTTATGGCTCGATGGATGGTGCCAGTAAATTTGTACGTGGTGATGCCATTGCCGGTATTTTGATCCTCTTTATCAATATTATTGGTGGTTTGGCGATTGGTATATTGCAGCATGACATGGCGTTTGCTGATGCGATGCGCAACTATACGCTACTAACGATTGGTGATGGATTAGTCGCGCAGATTCCATCGCTGATTCTTTCCACCGCGGCGGCCATTATGGTGACGCGTGTCTCCAGTGAGCAGGATATGGGGCAGCAATTTGCTTCCCAGATGTTCAAAAACCCACGTGCGCTCGGTGTCACCGCAGGTGTGATCGGTATTCTTGGCGTGATCCCTGGCATGCCTAATCTGGTATTTTTAAGCATTGCCTCGCTGGCGGGTGGCGCTGCCTATTATTTATCCATACGCTCCGTTCAAGATGCTGAAGAAGTGGCGAATAAAGAGACAGCATCTCAGCAGGCACAGATTGAGGCGAGTAGTGAGCAACCCGACGAGCAGAAAGATCTCAGTTGGGATGATGTGGTGCCGGTGGACGTGATAGGGCTAGAGGTTGGTTATAAATTGATACCGCTGGTTGATAAGAATCAAAATGGGCAACTGATGGCGCGTATTAAAGGGATACGTAAAAAGCTGACTCAGGAAATAGGCTTTTTGATTCCGCCGGTGCATATTCGCGATAACCTTGAGTTGTCACCGGGGAGTTACCGTATCACCTTAATGGGCGTCGCGGTGGGTGAGTCCGATATCTATCCTGACCGTGAAATGGCGATCAACCCCGGGCAGGTATTTGGTACGCTGGCGGGTGTGGCGACGAAAGACCCAGCCTTTGGGATGGATGCAGTGTGGATCGACCCGGGCCAGCGTGAACAGGCGCAGACCATGGGCTACACCGTGGTGGATGCCAGCACAGTTGTTGCAACCCATATCAGTCAGTTATTACAGAGTCAGGCGTGTGACCTGTTAGGTCGTGAAGAGGTACAGCATCTACTGGATGGTTTGAGCACATCGGCTCCTAAACTAGTGGAAGGACTTGTACCGGATGTGATGCCGCTGGGTGTGATCCAGAAAGTACTGCGTAATCTGTTAGAAGAGAACATTCCGATTCGTGATATGCGCACAATCGTCGAAACACTCGCGGTAGAGGGTACCAGAAGTCAAGATCCTGACGCACTGACTGCTGCGGTGAGGGTTAGCCTGGGACGCATGATAGTGCAGAATATCAATGGGTTAGCTTCTGAGCTCCCGGTCATTTCACTTGATCCATCTTTGGAACAGTTATTGCAAGAATCTATGCAAAGTGGTGGCGGGTTGGAGCCAGGGTTGGCAGAAAGAATACACCAGTCACTGTTGGAATCGGCACAACGGCAAGAGTTGGCAGGGCAGCCCGCAGTGTTAGTAGTATCAGCGCCGTTGAGGCCAATGTTGGCACGGTTTGTAAGAAACACAATACCGAATATGCATGTGTTGTCTTATAACGAAATGCCGGATAACAAACAGATCAAGATTATTGCGAACATTGGTAGACCAGAATAGCGGTAACTGAGCGTGCGATGAGGTGAACAAAAGTGACCAGACATAATATGACATACAGTAGTAATAAGCAGGGGGGGCATGATGAAAATTAAACGTTATTTTGCTCCAGATGTTCGTCAGGCAATGCGTATGGTGCGCAACTCTCAAGGGCCTGATGCTGTTATTTTATCCAACAAGCGCGTCGATGGTGGGATCGAAATCGTCGCTGCAATTGACTATGATGAATCACAACTGCCCCATATACCGCCAATGTCTTCTAGCGCTCCCCATATTGATGAACAGTCCGGTTTAAATCACTCGATACAGGAATCACCACCCAGCGAAGTACCATCATCACGACCACGCAATAGTAGTACCGCAGCAGAGATGAAGATGAGTGCGGCTTCGCGCTACGAAGGTGATTTTACTGGTGTCGCAAAAAAAGAGACTCGGACACTGACACCGCTCTCCAATATTCAGTGGGGCCAGGAGCCTGCGATTGTTGAAATGCAGACAGAATTGAAAAACCTGCGAGGCATGCTTGAAAAGCAGCTATCAGGTTTAGCGTACGACGATTTCGCTCGTCGATATCCGCACAAGGCAGAATTAATTCAGCAGCTGATGGTACTTGGACTGAGTGATGCATTATGTAAATCACTGGCAGAAAAGTTACCAGATCACATCCGCCCTGATGATCTCTTCAAAAACTCACTGGAATGTCTATCAGGCATGATTCCGGTGGCGAATGATGAAATCCTTAATGAAGGTGGGGTTATTGCACTGGTAGGCCCGACAGGGGTTGGTAAGACAACGACTGCGGCAAAATTGGCAGCTCGCTATGCATTACGGCACGGAAATCGTCATGTGGCACTGGTGACGATCGATAACTACCGTGTCTGCGCACATGAACAACTACGTACTTATGGTCGAATTCTCGATATTCCGGTTAAAACGGCCGATAGTAGACAGGAGTTACGTAAAGTACTGGACGACCTTTGTGATCGTCGTCTGGTTTTAATCGACACAGCAGGGATGAGTCAACGTGATAGTCATTTATCAGAACAGGCATCAATATTGTGTGGTGATGATATGTATATCAAGTCATCACTTGTGATTTCTGCGACGTCACAGGTCTCGAGCATACAGGAAGTGATACGAGCGTTTGACGTGTTTAATCCAGCCAGCTTAATTATGACAAAGCTTGATGAGGCAACCAGTTTGGGTGGCGCGCTTGATATCGCTACACAGTATGGAATACCTGTTTCATATGTATGTGATGGTCAGCAAGTGCCTGAGGATTTACATCTCGCTCGAGCTTACGATCTTGTCAATCGTTGTGTGGATATTGTGGACAGAACGATTACCAGTAACGATAACAATAATGGGATGGCATTGACCACCCAGCCAATCGCAAGGGGAGCGATAAATGCTAATGTCTGAGCCAGGAGTAAGTCAAATGTCAGGCCTGCACCATGTTGCTAACCCAAGGCCTGTACGCGTGATTACAGTCACAAGCGGTAAGGGCGGCGTGGGTAAAACGAACATATCTGTCAACATGTCGGTCGCGTTGGCAGCCAGTGGACAAAACGTACTGTTGATGGATGCTGATCTAGGCCTGGCGAATGTGGATGTACTGCTGGGCTTGCAGCCCGCTTATAATCTATCTCATGTGGTTAATGGTGAGCGCTCACTAGAAGAGGTGATGGTCTCTGGTCCTGAAGGGTTAAGGGTCATTCCCGCCTCATCCGGTTTGAAAAATATGGCTGAGCTGAGCCACGCAGAGCATGCAGGGTTGATTCGTGCATTTAGTGAGCTGAGTTTTAACCCAGATGTATTAGTCATTGATACTGCGGCGGGTGTGTCAGACAGTGTTGTCACATTCAGCCGAGCATCCCATGAAGTGATTGTGGTGGTATGTGATGAACCTGCTTCAATCACAGATGCTTATGCAACAATAAAATTATTAAGTCGTGATCATGGACTCTATCGTTTCCGGATTGTGGCTAATATGGTGCGCAGCTCTCAGGAAGGCGTTGAGCTGTATAAAAAACTTGTTAAAGTAACCAATCGTTTTCTTGATGCAACACTCGATTATATGGGCGCAGTACCTTATGACGATTATTTAAGAAAGGCGATCCAGCAGCCGCGTGCAGTGGTTGGTGCATCTCCTCGTAGTAAAGCAACAATTGCATTTAAAAAACTGGCGCAGAAAACGGATCAATGGCCAACCCCGGACTCGGCGAGTGGATACCTCGAATTTTTCGTCGAGAGATTGTTTCAATCCAGTAACGATGGAACGACAAAACCATATGAATAATCTAGCTATGTACGTAACTATCCAAGATGACGAAAGACCTGCCAGAAAAGGCGCCGATGACCTGGTGACACGTTATGCACCATTAGTGAAGCGGATTGCATATCACATCATGAGTCGTCTCCCCCCAAGTGTACAGGTCGATGACCTGATTCAAGCCGGGATGATCGGATTGCTTGAGGCTTCGCGTAACTATGATGCAAAACAAGGCGCAAGCTTTGAAACCTATGCCGGCATTCGTATCCGTGGATCGATGCTTGACGAAATACGTAAAGGTGATTGGGCACCACGGTCGGTACATCGTAAAGCAAGGCAGGTGGCCGAGGCAGTACGCAAGATTGAAAATGAGACAGGACGAGATGCGCGTGATCATGAGGTTGCCGCAGCACTAGAAATGCCTTTAGATAAATACCATAAGACTTTGCAGGATGCGAGTAGTTGCCGTTTGTTAAGTTTTGAAGATATGGGCATGAATGAAGACTCTGTGCCTTCAAAATTGAGTGGCACAGCAACAAACCCATTTGATGGTGTGCAAAAAGATGATTTTAAGAAAAACCTGGCTGAAGCGATTTCGGGTTTACCAGAACGTGAACGCTTAGTATTGACACTTTATTATGATGAAGAGCTCAATTTACGTGAGATCGGTTCTGTTATTGGCGTGAGTGAATCTCGTGTCAGTCAGATTCATAGTCAGGCATTAATTCGACTGCAGGCGCGTCTTGGTCATTGGGTTAAGAACGATTGATTGGTGTAGGAGGTTGCATTGGACAAAAACATGAAAATACTCATTGTAGATGATTTTTCTACCATGAGGCGGATTATCAAAAATCTTTTACGTGATCTCGGTTTTAATAATACCGCTGAAGCGGACGATGGTAATACTGCATTACCGATGTTGCAATCAGGCGATTTTGACTTTCTTGTTACGGACTGGAATATGCCGGGGATGGAGGGTATAGATCTACTAAAGGCAGTTCGCGCCGATGAAAAGTTAGCAAATCTTCCTGTACTACTGGTGACTGCTGAGGCTAAGAAAGAACAGATTGTTGAAGCTGCCCAGGCAGGTGTCAATGGCTACGTGGTTAAGCCGTTTAATGCGGCTACGCTAAAAGAAAAGATTGAAAAGATCTTTGAGCGTATTGAGGCATCACAATAATAAATTCTACGGAAGGAGAAGCAGAGATGCCATTTAATGAATCAATTTTAAGTGAAAAATGCCTTGAACATGCGCGTGGTTTAGTGACTAGCATAGAAAATAATAATGAAGATCAGGCCATTGAGCATTTGAAGGAAATTAGCTGTATTAATGAAACGAAAATGTTTCAGGAATTAGGTAGATTAACACGTGACTTACATGACACATTAGTAGGATTTAGTATTGAAACTGAAATATCGAATCTTGCAGTTAATGACATTCCTGATGCTAGAAAGCGTCTAAGCCATGTGATAACCGTCACTGATCAAGCCGCACATAAAACACTATCAGCGGTTGAAGATGCCATTCCAGTATGTGAAGAGTTGGAAGCTAGTGCTGCAAATATAGAGCATCAATGGAGTCGTTTTATTTCACGTGATCTTTCAGCAGATGAATTTAGAGCACTTTCACGTGAGATAGGTGGCCATCTCGAAATTTCTTCAGTGCGTTATAAGAAAGTAAAGTCAAGCCTGAATGAAATATTAATGGCTCAGGACTTTCAGGATATTACTGGCCAGATCATTCGTCGTGTCATCGAGCTTGTGCAAGATGTTGAAGATAAACTAGTGGAACTGATTAAGTTTTCTGGCGGCCAGAAAGATAACGTTGCGAGTGATAAGAAGAAAGGTGAGCAAACCCTGGCAGGCCCACAGGTACCAGGTGAAGAGAGCGCTAACGCATTAAAGAGCCAGGATGAAGTTGATGACTTGCTCTCGAGCTTAGGATTCTAGTGCGAACATGGCCATTGATACTAATGATGAAATTCTGCAAGATTTTCTTGTAGAGGCTGATGAAATACTGGAGAAACTGGGTGAGCAGTTAGTTGACCTGGAACAGAACCCCCAGGACTCAGAATTATTGAATGCAGTATTTCGTGGTTTTCACACCATTAAAGGCGGCGCTGGTTTTCTAACACTGACGGCGTTGGTTGAAGTATGCCACCGCGCTGAAGATGTCTTTAATATTTTACGTCAGGGTGATCGCGTTGTTGATGCATCATTGATGGATGTGTTTCTAAAGGTTACTGATAGCCTTAATGACATGTTTGGCGAGATTAGAGAGGGTATAGATCCTACCCCAGCTGATCCAGCGCTGATTCTTTCATTGGAGGCATTCCTTTCAGCAGATCAGAGCACTACAGAAACTGCTGAACCAACTTCAGTTACAACCTCAAATACTGATACAGAAAAACCTGATTCCAAGAGTAATGAAGAGACTACCCATGATATGGGTTTAAATAGTAATGATGAGATTACTGATGATGAGTTTGAGATGTTATTGGACCAGTTGCATGGTCGTACTGTGCCTGGAGCTGTGTCTGAGCAGGAACAAAAGCAGCCCTCTGGTGCGAATGTTAAATCAAATGATGAAATTACAGATGATGAATTTGAATCTTTGCTTGATCAGCTTCATGGTGGAGGTTCGTCTGGAAATAAAAAAAATAAAGAAACAAACAATGTTAAGGGTAGTGAGGATAGCGGCATCATTACTGATGATGAGTTTGAAAGCCTTCTTGATGATCTGCATGGTAAGGGTGGTGGGCCAGCTGAACCAAACGAAACTGTAAAAAATACTATTTCTGAAGCAGGTTCACCGGCGAAAAACTCAGCGGAAAATAAGCCTGATGATGTAGCGCGTACTATAGCGCCCGATGCGACTGAAAAGTCTGCTGTTGATAAATCTATTGTAGATAAACAAGTTATCCCTTCTGTACCCAATAAGAAAGAAAATGCTCCGCAACAGGCCGAAACAACGGTGCGAGTAGATACTAAGCGGCTTGATGAGATCATGAACCTTGTGGGTGAACTGGTATTAGTTCGCAATAGATTTTCTACGCTTGAAGCGGTTAAATCAGATGAAGCAATGAAGCAGGCCGTTGCAAATCTGGATCTTGTGACAACGGATTTACAAAATTCTGTCATGAAAACAAGAATGCAGCCAATTAAAAAGATTTTTGGACGCTTTCCACGCGTAGTGCGAGACCTGGCGAGAAGCTTAAATAAAGAAGTGAACCTTGAATTGATTGGCGAGGACACAGATCTGGATAAAAATCTTGTTGAGGCGCTAGCTGATCCACTTGTTCATTTGATTCGTAATTCAGTTGATCATGGCATAGAAATGCCTGGTGTCCGCGAACAGGCAGGTAAGAATCGCGTTGGCAATGTTGTGCTCTCAGCAGCACAGGAAGGTGACCACATTCTGCTTACTATCGATGATGATGGAGCAGGTATGGATGCTGATAAATTACGAGATATTGCAATCGGAAAAGGTCTTTTTGATGAGGACTCAGCGGCACGATTAGATGATAGAGACTGTTTTAATCTTATATTTATGCCTGGGTTCTCAACAAAAGAGAAAATCTCAGATATTTCAGGTCGCGGTGTAGGGATGGATGTGGTTAAAACACGCATCGCACAGCTAAATGGATCGATTGAAATAAATTCTGAACTAGGTAAAGGAAGTAAGATTGCTATTAAACTTCCATTGACATTAGCGATCATGCCGACATTGATGGTGTTACTTAAAGATCAAGTTTTTGCGCTGCCACTGGTAAGTGTAGTCGAGATATTTAGCCTTGATTTAACAGAAACA
>CALZIG010000257.1 GCA_945787585.1 uncultured Gammaproteobacteria bacterium
ATGATGCGCCGATCATCCGCCTGATCAATGCACTGCTGACCGAGGCGATCAAAGAGAACGCCTCTGATATCCACATTGAACCCTATGAAAGCCGCATGGTGGTGCGCTTCCGTGTCGATGGCGTTTTACGTGAGGTGCTGGAGCCGGCACGCGTTATCGCACCGCTGCTGGTCTCGCGTGTCAAAGTGATGGCCAAACTCGACATCGCCGAGAAACGGCTGCCGCAGGATGGTCGTATCTCACTGCGCATCGCTGGCCGTTCCGTCGATGTACGTGTCTCGACCCTGCCCTCCGGCCACGGCGAGCGCGTAGTGATGCGACTGCTCGATAAACAGGCGGGGCGACTCGACCTCAATCAGATCGGCATGGAACCCGGTGAGCTGGCGATTATGGATGACGTCATCCATAAGCCACACGGCATTATTCTGGTGACCGGGCCGACCGGTTCCGGTAAAACCACGACACTTTATGCAGTACTCACGCGCCTCAATAATAAAGACCGCAACATCATGACGGTCGAAGATCCGATCGAATATTACCTCGATGGCGTCAGTCAGACGCAGGTGCAGACGAAGGTCGATATGTCGTTTGCGCGCGGCCTGCGGGCGATCCTGCGACAGGATCCCGATGTGGTGATGGTGGGTGAGATTCGAGATCTGGATACGGCCGAGATCGCGGTGCAGGCGAGTTTGACCGGCCATCTGGTGCTGTCGACGCTGCATACCAACACCGCGATTGGCTCCGTGACTCGACTGCGAGACATGGGCGTCGAACCTTTTTTACTCGCTTCAAGTTTGATCGGCATTCTGGCGCAGCGACTGGTGCGCCGCCTCTGCCCCGAATGCAAGCGCCCCTATCAGGCGGGCAAAAAAGATTGCGAACGACTGGGTGTTTCGGCGCAGACGCCCCCCACACTTTACGCGCCGGAAGGCTGCAAAAAATGTAACTTCAACGGCTATCGAGGGCGTATGGGGATCTTTGAGCTGGTTGAAGTCGACGAGACCACACGCACCATGATTCACGACGGCGCTGCCGAACAAGCGCTGGAACAACACGCCCGCACCCGCACGCGCAGCATCTTTCAGGATGGCATCCGCCGCGTGCTCACTGGAGACACCTCACTCGAAGAGGTGTTGCGCGTCACTTATGAAGAGTAGCGAGTAGCGCATGGGTGCCTTTGAATACAGCGCGCTTGATGCCGGTGGCCGTGAGCGCAAAGGCGTCCTCGAAGGCGATACCGCCCGGCAGGTGCGCCAGCAACTGCGTGATCAGGGGATGGCGCCGCTTGACGTGATCGAAGTGGCGCAGCGAGAAAAGCGTAGCGGTGGGCGGCCCGCATCTTTTCAACGCGGGATTAATGCTACTGATCTTGCACTGATTACACGTCAGCTTTCAACGCTGGTGCAATCGGGCCTGCCGATCGAAGAGGCGCTGCGTGCGGTGTCACAGCAGTGTGAAAAGGCGCGGCTTAAAAGTATGGTAGTCGGGGTGCGTTCCAAAGTGATGGAGGGCCATACACTGGCGACCTCGCTGGGGGACTTCCCCCATGTATTCACCGATCTCTATCGCGCCACTGTCGCGGCCGGTGAGCAGTCGGGTTTCCTTGATGTAGTGCTGGATCGCCTCGCGGATTACACCGAAGGGCGTCAGGCGATGCGGCAGAAGATGATGCTCGCACTAATCTATCCGATACTGGTCGTGGTGGTCTCGATTGCAGTCGTGACTTTGCTGCTTGCCTATGTGGTGCCTGAGGTGGTCAAGGTGTTTGATGATATGGGGCAGGAGCTGCCACTGTTGACCGTATTGATGATCGCCGCCAGTGACTTTATCCGCGAGTCGGGGCTGTTGCTGTTCGGCGCGCTGGCGGTCGCCTTTGTCAGTATCAAGGCAATGCTGCGCAAGCCGGGGCCAAAGCGCTGGTTCCATCACCTGCAACTGAAGACACCACTGATCTCGAAGTTGATTCGCGGTCTCAATGCCGCCCGTTTTGCGCGCACCCTCAGTATTTTGAGCCAGAGTGGTGTGCCGGTGCTCGAAGCGCTGCGCATTGCCGGACAGGTGGTGTCGAATATTCCGATGCGCAGTGCGGTCGAGGCTGCCGCGAAACATGTCAGCGAAGGTGCTAGTATGCACAAGGCGCTGGAACAGAGCGGCTATTTTCCACCGATGACCATCCACCTGATTGCCAGTGGCGAGAGTAGTGGTCGGCTTGATGAGATGCTGGAACGCGCCGCGAAGAGTCAGGAGCAGGAACTCGATACCGTGATGCAGACAGTACTGGGACTGTTTGGCCCCTTTATGATTCTGGTGATGGGGGGTATCGTATTGCTGATTATTCTCGCGATTCTGCTGCCCATTTTTAATATGAACCAGCTGATTGGCTAATGACGCGGTGGCCATAAATTTAATAGAAAAGAGAAACAGGAAGATTCAGATGAAAAGATCGACACACAACAGACGCAACACTTCGCGCGGCTTCACCCTGATCGAAGTGCTGGTGGTAGTTATTATCCTCGGCATTCTTGCATCGATTGTCGTGCCGAATATTATGGATAAACCGGGGCAGGCGAAGATCACTAAAGCCAAATCCGACGTGCGTGCGATCGAAAGCGCATTGAATATGTACAAACTCGAAAACCATGACTATCCTGGTACCGATGAAGGGCTCGAGGCGCTGGTCGGTAACGAGCTACCACGTTTGCCCAAAGACCCGTGGGACAACCCCTATTTATACTTAAACCCTGGGCAGAATGGCGTAATCGATATCTACACCCTGGGGCGTGATGGCGCACAGGGCGGTGAAGGTGAAGATGCCGATATCGGCAACTGGAACCTCGAGGGTGAGTGAGTAGTGGCATCTGGCAGTGATGAGGTTTCCCGCATCCAGCCCTAATCGCCATCGTTCGGCGGGTTTCACCCTGATTGAGTTGATGGTGGTGGCGCTGATCATCGGCATTATATTGACCTTTGTCGTGGTCTCTTTTAATCGCAGTGTTGATAAAGATGTGGAGACCGAGGCGCAACGTCTCGGCGCGCTAATTACGCTGGCGGCGCAGGAGTCGGTACTGCACTCCACCGAGCATGCGCTGGAGTTTGGTCTCGATAGTTATAAATTTCTCATACTGAAGGAAAACCAGTGGCAGGCGCCATCAGATGATGCCGCGTTGCGTGAGCGTGAACTCCCCAAAGGAATCTCACTGGAGCTTTATCTCGAAGGGGATGCGTTCAACTTTGAAGATCAACCGGCTGAGGATACAGAGACAGAAGAATTGGCAGAAGATGAGGCGGACGAAGCGCAGTCAGTTGGTCCGCGCGCCTATATGCTATCGAGTGGTGAGGTGAGTCCGTTTGAACTGTCGTTATGGCACGAAGATGGCGAGGCGCGCTTTATCGTGAAGGTGGGCATCACCGGCAAGGTCGAGATTGAGCAGCAGTGATGATGTATCGGTCACGTAATAGATTCACACCTGCCCGTGCGCGTGGTTTCACCCTGCTGGAGGTAATGGTGGCGCTGGCGGTGATCGCAATCGGCCTCGGTGCGGTGATCACCGAGGCGAGTCGTAATCTCAGCAATGCCGCACTGCTGCAGGATAAAACCCTCGCCCACTGGATAGCCACCAACAAGGTAGTCGAAATGCAGGTAGCCAATGCGTGGCCGAATACCGGTGAGGATAAGGGCGATGTAGAGATGGCCGGGCGTGACTGGTACTGGACAGTAAAGGTCGAGGCTGTTGCTTATGATCGGCTACGCCGCCTGGGTGTTGAAGTGCGCAGTGATATCGATAGTGATAGGCCGCTGGCATCGGTGGTCGCCTATATTGGTGCGCCGCCATGAGCCGCCTTCGTAGCAGCGGTTTTACATTGATCGAACTGCTGGTCGCGATGGCGATCTTTGCAGTGGTCGCCGTAATGGGCTACGGCGGGCTGGATATCGTGATGCAGGCGCGCAAACAGGGTGATGAGCATGCGGCCAAACTGGCGGCATTGCAGACCTCATTTGCGATCCTTGAACGTGATATTGAACAGGCGGCCAACCGCTCGATCCGTGATAACTTCGGTGATCCACAGCCATCAATGGAGGGCAGTGATGATACCCTGGAATTTTCCCGCAATGGCCGACGCAACCCCGGCAATTTCAGTCGCAGCCACCTGCAGCGCATCGCCTACCGTATCGAAGATGAACAGCTGATGCGCGCCAGCTGGGCAGTGCTGGACCGCGCGCAGGATAGTGAAGCCGCCTCGGGCCCGCTGTTTGAAGGGGTTGAGCAGATTGAATTCAGTTACCTCGATGCAAGAATGGAGTGGCAGAGCGTGTGGCCGCCCAGGAACCTGTCGCAACAAAATGCGCCAGCACCGACGCTGCCAAAGGCGATTGAGTTGACCATCGAGACCGAAGAGTGGGGCGAGATCAAACGGCTGTTTCGCGTGGCGGGTAGTGGGTAGTGATGCGTCGTCCCGGTCAATGTGGTGCTGCACTGATCACCGCCATCCTGATCACGGCGATTGCCGCGATTGCCGCAGTCGCGATGGCGTCGCGCCAGCATCTCGATATTCGCCGTACGACGAATGTGATCGAATCATCGCAGGCATACTTGCTTGCATTGGGCGGAGAGGAGCTCGGAAAGCAGGTGTTGATTTATGATGGTCAGAATAACCAGATCGACCACCTTGACGAGGACTGGATGAAGCCGCTGGGGCCAATTCTAGTCGAAGGTGGCATTGTTGCAGGGCAGGTTGAGGATCTACAGGGGCGCTTTAACCTCAACAATCTGGTGAATGACGGACAACCGAGCACGCTAGATATTGCGCGTTTCCAGCGCTTGCTGCGTGACATTGGACTGGATGAAGCACTCGTTTATGCGATCATCGACTGGATCGATGAAGATCAAAACGTCAGTATTCCTGACGGCGCGGAGGATTTTGAATACCTCGGAAGGGACCTTCCGTATCGCACCCCTGATGCAGCGATGGCGAGCGTCAGCGAGTTGTTGTTGATCAACGGCATTACGCGTGAGTTCTACGACACGCTATGGCCGTATGTCACGGTGCTGCCTGAATATACCGAAATCAATGTGAATACCGCCAGCGCCGAAGTATTAATGATGCTGCATGAGGACATAGAGCAGGCGCAAGCAGATGAGTTGATCGATGGTCGCGACCCTGATGGCTATCAGTCAGTAGCAGACTTTGTGGCACATCCAGCGCTTGGCGGAGTGCTCACCGGTAATGAAGGCCTCAGTGTGCAGACAAGATATTTTAAAATAACCGTCGATGCTGAATTTGGGCGCAGCTGGACAAAACTGTATAGTCTGGTGGTGAGAGATAATAACGCAAATGTGGAAGTAGTAATGCGCGCGCAGGGTGTTGATTAATGCAGCCAAAATTCTATATTCGGCTGAACAGTGACAGCAGCGCCGCTCGCCAAATCGGGCTGCGTACGCTACGCATCGCTGAAGCGGGTGCGGAAGGGGTCTCCAGTGAGATGCCGATGGGTGAACTCGCCGCCGCGGCGAGTGGTTGCCGTGTCATTGTTATTGTCCCTGCCACAGAACTATTGCTGATGTCGGC
>CALZIG010000258.1 GCA_945787585.1 uncultured Gammaproteobacteria bacterium
ATTATAATTCACTAAAATCAAGTGCTTCCGTGGCAGGGGCTGCGCCATACTCATAGAAATCAAGTTCATTGATTTCCTCTTCGAGTTCGCTTAGCCAATCTTCATCAGGTTCAAACGGAATAGCATCAAGCCTGGCCCAAATTTCGGTATCCAGCCCCTCAAGGGAACCATCAGAATATTGGATTTGAATATATCCCGCATCCAAATCTGTAGTAATAACTCGAAATGTTTGGGTATCTGGCAATCTGTACCAGGAATTTACAACTGGGTCGTCAAGCTGTGTCATGTCAAACCTTCTACATCAACGGTACTGCAAGGTTCCGCCACCTATTTCCTTGGGTTTTCAATGCACTGCTTGTGCGCTGGGTACTGCGGAATCACCAGCTAGAAATCATAGTGTGTCACTAAGATATCGACAGCAATATTAGCAAGCTTTAATGGATTAATCATATAATTTATAAGGCGAAGTAGCCGAAATATATTTATACTGATATTTAAAGAATAAATAATTCCCATCAGTAGGTGAAAGAATGCTCGAGCTTGGGAGATGGGCTCAGAAGCCGGGCGAATAACTCTAAGGAGAGTCATATGAAACTACCGCTGCAGATTACTTCCCGAAATGTGTCGTTGTCAGAAAATGCTGAACAAGCGATACGCGAAAAAGCAGCGAAACTGGATCATTTTTATGATCACATCATGGGGTGCCGTGTTTTAGTTGAATCACCGCATCGTCATCAACATCAGGGCAACCAATACAATGTTCGTCTTGATATCACTGTGCCTGGCTCTGAGATTGTCATTAAGCGCGAAGAGAATGAAGATCTCTACGTCGCCATTCGTGACGCTTTTGATGCCGCACAACGTAAAGTCAAAGATTTTTCCAGTAAACAAAAAGCAGTAAAAGGGGCTGAACGTATACCACTAGTCGATCCTAGTGCCCAACAAGCTGCTGAGTAATACAAAAGCCGGACCGGGGCGAGTAAGCCCCGGTCTGAATTTAGAAAGAATCTGTTATCAGAACATCGTCAACCGACAGCATGCCCGGTCGAGGGTAGGGTTCCTGCAAACGTTTTCCGAACGCCAGTACCATACAAATAGCATGATCTTCGGGTAGATTGACGACCTCAGACATCTTCTCAAAATCACAGGCCATGGCGCATGAGTCGAGGCCCATCTCCTGTGCCTTAAGCATTAGCGCCATTGAAGCCATCGCCGCTGACCGCATTCCTTCATCGCGCTCAAGCTGGGCATTACTGGCATAAAGTTGTTGAATATTGTTGATCATAGACTCGGATACATCTGCAGGAGCGTTTACCCAATAGCGCTCAGGTGATTTTTGCCAGGCTTTTAAATCCAAGCAAACAAGTAACACCAACGAGGCATCTGTAACTTGGGGTTGAAACCAGGTAGCTTCTTTGGCCTGCTTTAATGCAGCCTCGTCGCGCAACCAAACAAAACGCCAATGCTGGATATTAAATGCAGATGGGGACAAACTTGCCGCCTCAATCAGTTCGTGCACTTCAGCATCAGAAATTTTATACGCGGGATCAAAAATATTAACAGAACGCCTGCTTTTAATGGCATCGGAGACTTTCACTTACAGCTACCTTATTTAAACATTATTGGCGCAAAGGGTATCACATCAGCCTAGTAAATGAGTAGGAATAAGTCCCTTCCTGCGCACACATTTTCATCAAAACCAGCCTGTATCCAAGGGTCTTCTAATCTGATTTATTGGAATTATTCTGACTGAAAACTGGTCCCTTAAACACAGTTTTTATGGCGATAGAAAAATAGCATATTCACGTATTAAACTGCCATTGCCCCAATACACCGAAAGAATGAATTCCAGTAACGGTTCACGCATTGGCCTGTCTGTGGTTATCTTAATATGTGCTGGGCCATTGTTGTTGATAACTTCAAATTCAAGCGACTTTAACAATCTTGATCGCTCAATACCAAAACGACTAAACACCTCGTCTGGCGCTAGAGTTACCTTAATAGTGGTGAGTTCTTCTTTATTAGCGGAGAGGGGAATGGCCACATTCAGAGTTTGATTGAGTTTTGAATGTACTTCCGCTTCACCTAAAGTCAGGGCGGTAGATGCGGTTGAGACGAGCATAAAACAGGTGCCCAGGAGAAATTTCAGCATACACGAATTTATATTATTTTCAGTCATGTTAGTTACTTTAGCATCCTATATAAACATCTCATAATTTAGTGGGATGAATTCGTTGGAATAAATTAGTCTTAACTGGCCCTAAGTCAAACCCGCTAATTGCTACACGAAAACCCACGAGGATATTCAAGAGATATAGTCGAACCTGGTCTCAGATTCTTTAAACTGAATATACCCCTCAAACTGAATCCATGCTAAAAAGGATATTTGTAAGGAGTTAAAGGGAAAACTAATGTTAAAACAATTTGTCGGCGCAGCGATCGCCATCATCTTCACTGTTATGTCTGCCAGCTTATTGGCTGAGGATAGCGTGCCTGTCAAGACAGTGGAACAGATTTATGCCCAAATGGAACAACTTTCGGGTAAACACATTCACTTGAGTGGCAAAGTCGTCAAGGTGAACAACGGAATCATGGGCAAAAACTTTCTTCACATTCAGGATGGCACTGGCGCCGAAGGTACCAATGATATCACCGTCACGAGCCAGCAAACCGCGGAGGTGGGAGACAAGCTGGAAATTGAAGCCCTCGTCACAACCAATAAAGATTTTGGTTTTGGTTATAGTTATGCGATTTTGCTGGAAGAGGGCAAGCTGACGCAGGCCAACCACTAAAATTCAAATCACTCAATAAGCCCATTCTGCCAAATGGCAGGATGGGTTTTTTTGTGCGCAAGTTGTGCTCAAAAAGACCTCACTTAGCAACCCCGCAATTATCCTGATAATTATTGTTTGAATTTGGTTTAACACAGCCTTTCCTCCTTAAGTTGCAATATCAAATTTCATCATCAACAATTTTTTAAAAAAAATGCGCCTCTGATGGAACCAACTAAGTTTGTTTTTCGTTAACTCTCTGACAGCAGTTTATGAATTCAACAATTTCATAAAGCAAGGAGGGCTCAACGACATATACCTCAATAAATCTCAACGTAGACATAGAACAGGGCTGGGACATGGGGTAACAGCATGTCAGATATGTTCCAGGTGGATATCAACAATTAAATCACGAAGTAGCAGTGGAAGTTAATTATTTTCGGAAGGATATATAGCCTTTTGCAAAGTGTTGATTCAACTCGCTGAAACAAGGGGATACCACTTTCAGGTAAGGGGTGATAAGGCATGGTGATTCGATAAACGGGCAATAAATCCATTTTTATACAGTTTGGAGGGATTTACAGTGATTAAACTAACATTTCATCAGCGAATAAAGCGACTAATAGCATCATCATTCATCATCTCGTTTGCGGTGCTTATGTCTTTGCCACAAGCTCATGCGGAGAGCTCATATCTAGGGGCATGGAATAACATCTATCCTGGCTCATCTTCCGACAATGCAGGCTGTCAGCTCTGTCATGGCTCAAGCACCCAGCAACTCAATACCTATGGCCGGGATATGTGTGCATTGCAAGGTCAAGGTAACATCAACGATCGGATTATGGCCATTCAGGATCTTGATTCGGATGGTCAAGGTATAAGCAATATCGGTGAAATCAACGCCAATACCCAGCCTGGTTGGACGACTGGGACTAACAATCAACTTTTCAACCGCGGAAACTGTAATCCCACAGGTCAACCTGTAACTGCGCCTGGCGGTGTCGGCACTCTAGATCCCACACCGGTAAACCAGCCACCCACCGCCGATCCGAACGGGCCATACAGCGGCACGATCGATTCCCCGGTGCAGTTCAATGGTTCCAACTCGTCCGACCCAGACGGCAGCATCGTTTCCTACAGTTGGAATTTTGGTGATGGAAATACAGGTAGCGGCGTCAATCCAATCCATACTTACACCAACACAGGAACGTTTAACGTTTCACTGACGGTGACAGACGATGAAGGAGCGACAGACAACGCAACTACCACAGCCACCATCGGGCAGGGTAACCAGGCTCCTGTTTCTGATCCGAATGGTCCCTATACAGGCACCGTAGGTTCAACTGTGCAGTTTGATGGTGCTGGTTCAGTAGATCCGGATGGCAATATTGTGAGTTATGAATGGAATTTCGGTGATGGCGCTACCGGTACGGGAGCAACTCTGAGCCACACTTATCTAACCCAAGGTTTATTCAACGTCACACTGAGGGTTACTGATAATGCCGGAGCCACCGATTCAGCCGGAACAACAGCAACCATAGGCGCTGTCCCTAATCAGCCACCGGTGGCGAATGCCAATGGCCCATATAGCGGTATAGTCGGCGTTTCTGTGACGTTTGATGGAGCTGCTTCAACCGATCCAGATGGCAGTATCGCGAGTTATGACTGGGATTTCGGTGATGGCACAACTGCGACTGATGCAAGTCCAACACCTTCCCATGCCTACACTTTGGATGGCAGTTACACCGTAACGCTGACTGTCACGGATAATGCCGGTGCAACAGGTATGGATACAACGTCCGCAAACATCGGCACAGTAACCAACCAGCCTCCCGCTGCTGATGCAAATGGCCCTTACAGTGGAACTGTAGGCTTGCCAGTACAGTTTAGTGGATCTGGCTCATCTGATTCTGATGGCACCATCGTCTCCTATAGTTGGAATTTCGGCGACGGTAGTAATGGCAGTGGTGTCAATCCGATTCATACCTACGCTGCGGATGGCACATACACTGTCACCCTAACAGTAACAGATGATGCCGGTGCGAGTGATATGGACACCACTACGGCTACTATCGGTGTCGGTAATCAACCACCGGAAGCCGATGCTAATGG
>CALZIG010000259.1 GCA_945787585.1 uncultured Gammaproteobacteria bacterium
CCTCCCACTTCATATTAAACAGTCGCATTGCCGTTCGGTTTGCGTAGTTAAAAACGGGTTTTCTGGCGGTATCATGAGAAAGCAACGCAAAAGGGGCGTTAAACAGCGCTTTAGCAACAGCACCCTCCGAGCAGCTCTCAAACTCACCATTGAGCGGTATTTTCCTGCCAACCAGGCGCTGGTAGCTACTCAATACGATTGAAATGTGTTCACTATAAAAATCATTTAGCTCATCTGGTGCCACCATCAACCCTACCTACTAATTACCCAATAAAACAATAAATACAATGATTTATAATAATAATATAAAAATAAACTTAAGATGAAATATAATGTATTAATTATACTTATTTGTTAGCACGCATTAATCACCTATACTCACCCGTTCGCGCCACACTATCCAGACTGAATAAAAAAATAAAAATAACCATTTTAATTAAAAACACATACTTTCGTTAGCCATCAATCATGACATTAACACAAGTCACTTTATTCATCGTGATATGCGGGATCGCATTACTTCTACGGTCGCTGAAGCCGATAAAAAAGATCTGCACGTACGAAGATCAGAAAGAGCATGGATGGGGCCAACTCTATTACCTTGTATGGTTGTTTATCTATGGTTATGCGATGTTTGGTTATTACGTGCTAATCAACGAAGTTGGCTACATAGAGTTTATTATAGCCACAGCCTTTTTTGGGGCGGGATGGTTTTTATTAATGGTTGGCCACCTCAGTTTAAATAGTATTATGCGTATCGATAAAATTGTAAAAGTTGAACGCTATCGGGCGCTACACGATCCATTGACAGGCATAGCCAATAGAACGCTTTTTTACGAACGGATCAATCACGCACTGGCATTGGCAAAACGTGAAAAAAATGAAATTGCGCTGATGATGATTGACCTGAATGAATTCAAGGAAGTTAATGATACCTTTGGGCATGCAACAGGAGATACCTTATTAAAACAGGCATCACAACGTTTAAAAGAGATACTACGGGAATCTGATACACTGGCGCGTTTTGGTGGTGATGAGTTCGCTGTCATTCTCCCTCAAACCAGCCAGGCACAAGCACATGCGCTGGCAGAACGTTTAACGAATGCCATTCACACACCCTTCATCATCGATAATCGATCACTGACGATCGGGATGAGTGTCGGTATTTCGATGTATCCTCATCACGCAAGTGATAGCAACGCACTCATTAAACTCGCGGACATTGCCATGTACAGCGCCAAAAGATACCAGAAAGGGTTTCTGCTCTTCGAGAATGAGATGCACGATGAATTAAACCTGGACGTAGACTTCAAATTCATCAGTGCAGCATCGGCACATAAACAGCAAGAGACTGCCAATAAAAACCGAGTACTAAATTAAACACTCTCTGACGGGCGCTCAGTAACTTTTTCCTCATCAAATACTGCGGGTGTTTCAAGCGATACGCCTCCTAACTTTCCTGACCTAAGCTCTTTGAGCAGTATCTCTGAAACTTTGTGTAGATCCAGCACGCCTCCAGCCCGCAAGCAACCCCGTTTGCGACCAATGACTTCTAAAAAGTCCATCGCGGCTATAGGCAATTCCTCTAAGCGATAACGGGACTTTAGTGCCTCTGGGTAATGCTGCAATAAAAACTCAACGGCATATAGCGCCACATCTTCAAATGAAATCGCCGCATTTTTAATCGCACCTGTCACAGCGAGACGATAACCACTATTTTCATTTTCCATCCGTGGCCATAAGATCCCCGGCGTATCCGACAGTACAATCCCGTTGCCGAGACTAATACGCTGCTGCTGTTTCGTTACAGCAGGCTCGTCGCCGACTTTAGCAATCGCCCGACCCGCCAGCGCATTGATCAACGTAGATTTACCGACATTCGGAATCCCCATAATCATAGTACGCACAGGCTCGCCGCGCTGCGCTCTCAACGGCACCATTTCACGGCACAGGTTTAAGATCTTACGCGCCTCGCCTTTGCGGGTGGTGTTTAACGCCAACGCCCTGACCCCCTCCTGTTGCGAGTAGTAATTGAGCCACTGTGTGGTAATGACAGGGTCTGCCAAGTCTGACTTGTTCAGCACTTTGAGGCATGGGCGTGGCCCTCGTAGCGTTTTAACGGCCGGGTTTTCACTACTGAAAGGAATACGTGCATCCATCACCTCAATCACCAGATCTACCTGAGGCATCACCTCTTTGATCTGCTTTTGAGCCTTGTGCATATGGCCTGGATACCAGGTTACCGCCATCATTTACCCCAATAAAAATTAGAACAGAACAGATTAACCTGCTCAAATACAAAATACGGACTTAAAAATGCCACTACGAAAACAGAAACGACAATCTATTTATTAATAAGCCCCAGACCGGAATTCTGTATTCTGTGGATTTCATCGCGTAATTTGGCCGCAGCTTCGAAATCAAGATCACGCGCATATTGATACATCTCTTTTTCAAGCACTGCGACTTTTTTCGTTAACTTTTCAGGGGAAAGCGCTGAATAATCAGCCATCTCCTCCGCTATTTTGGCGTAGGCTCGGGTACGTTTCTGCTCGGTGGCGCTGCCCGCCTCCATCACATCGGCAATCGCCTTCTGAATGCCTATGGGTGTAATACCATGTTTTTTATTATGGGCGAGTTGTTTATGTCGCCGCCGCTCAGTTTCGTCAAGTGCACGCCGCATCGAGCCAGTGATCTTATCGGCATAGAGAATCGCCCTGCCGTTAAGATTACGTGCCGCGCGCCCGATTGTCTGAATCAGCGAGCGGTCGGAACGCAGAAAGCCCTCTTTATCCGCATCGAGGATTGCTACCAATGAAACCTCAGGAATATCAAGCCCTTCTCTTAACAAGTTAATTCCAACTAGCACATCAAATTCACCCAGTCGCAAGTCACGCAGGATCTCCATGCGCTCTACCGTGTCAATATCTGAATGGAGATAGCGTACACGCACACCGTGCTCTTCCAGGTATTCGGTCAGGTTTTCAGACATCCTTTTGGTGAGGGTGGTCACGAGCACACGCTCATGGCGATCAACGCGTTTGCGGATCTCTGATAGCAAGTCATCCACCTGAGTCGTTGCCGGTCGCACCTCGACCTCAGGATCGACCAGGCCGGTGGGTCGCACCACCTGCTCGACCACCGCCTCACCATGCTCTTTTTCATACGGGCCCGGCGTCGCCGAGACAAAGATCGCCTGCGGCGCGATGCGCTCAAACTCCTCAAAACAGAGCGGGCGGTTATCGAGCG
>CALZIG010000260.1 GCA_945787585.1 uncultured Gammaproteobacteria bacterium
GAAATGAATTGCCACGTTTAGTGGAGTTGCTGGCATATCGAACCGCAAATCTATTAAATATTACCAGTCTGGCAAATGATCTGGGTGTGGACCGGTCAACTGTTGAAAAATATCTGACCATTCTGGAACGTCTTTTTTTGGTTCGGCGCTTACCCGCCTGGCATCGAAATAATGCAAAGCGTTTAATTAAAACACCCAAGGTTCATGTCATTGATTCCGGGCTGGCGGCCATGTTGAACCGATTAACGATCAAAGACTGGGAAACGCAAAGTACAGAATTTGGCGCATTGCTGGAAAGTTTCGTTGTTCAGCAACTGATGTGTCAGGCGGGATGGGTGGATAGTGATCTGACATTTTCTCATTACCGCGATAAAGACAAGGTAGAAGTCGATCTTGTGATTGAACGAGGACGGCAGGTGTGGGCTGTGGAAGTAAAACGTGCAGCAAGCTTGCAAGAGAGTGATGGGGCTGGTTTAGCAAGAATAGCTGCGCAGGCAGGTAAATATTTTCAGGGTGGAATCTTGCTTTATTCGGGCGAAAATTGTTTGCCGCTTAAAGTAGACAAGTGTTTCGCCGTGCCGATGAGCAGGCTTTGGTCGTGACCACAGAAGAGCAACTTGAACAACTTTGTCCCGACTGGTTCTGCGAAGTGGGTTGATGAGTAGGCACCCGAGGGCAGGACGGCCCTTTTTACTATAACCCCGTTAACTGCTGCTCGACCCACTGCTGCAACTGCATTTCATTCATCGCACCTGAGACTCTTGCGATCTCTTTACCCGCTTTAAACAACATCAACGTAGGGATGGAGCGTATGCCATATTTCCCCGCAGCGACCTGATGGGCTTCGGTGTCGATTTTAAGCAGCCGCAGGTTGGGTTCTGCCTTGCGGGCAAAGTTGCTGTAGACCGGCGCGAACGACTTGCACGGGCCGCACCACGGCGCCCAGAAGTCGACCAGTACCGGGACGCCGCTCTGTTGAATGTGTCGGTCCAGTGATTGGCTGTTGACCGCCACGGGTTCGCCCTGCATTAGCGCGTTTTTGCACTGCGCACATTTTGGCTGATCGCTGAGGCGAGCAGTGGCAAACTGGTTGATGGTGTTGCAGTGGGGGCAGACAAGTCTGGTTTTGTCACTCATGGGTGGGCCTTTTGCTTTTCGGTTGCCTGTAATATGTGGGCGATGTGTCTCATCTGCAAGGGCTACATGGTATTCCACCGATTTCAACTCGATAGAAATCATTGCCACACTAAATCTACACAAAGTGCTGTGATTCAAGGATAATGGCCGCCCTGCTGTTTTGTGATTAAAAGTGATGTAACTGAATGAATAAAAATATCTTAACGAACCTGATTGCCGCATCTGTTTTTGGATTGGGGCTGGAGCTGCATAACGATCTGATGACGATGGTGGGGCTGTTTGCGCTCTCTGGCGCGTTGACCAACTGGTTGGCGGTGCACATGCTGTTTGAGAAAGTGCCGGGCCTGGTGGGGTCCGGGGTGATTCCGGCCCGTTTTGAGGCGTTTAAGGCGGCGATTAAAACACTGATGATGGAGCAGTTCTTTACCCAGGACAATATCGACCGTTTTGTTTCGGGCAGTGCGGGTGGAGCGGTGAAGCCGCCATTTCAACTCGGCCCGGTGATTGAGAAGGTCGATCTCTCACCGTCGTTTGATAGGCTGGTGGAGGTGATTATGAACTCTTCGTTTGGCAGTATGCTGGGGATGTTTGGCGGTGCCGATGCGCTAACACCATTAAGAGAGCCCTTTATCGTTAGCATGAAGGCGTCGATGGTGGAGATCACTGAGAAAGAAGATTTTCATCAACTATTGCAGGCTGAGATTGATCAGCCCGCAGTGATGGCCGATATTCGTGCCAAGGTGGCCGAGATCATCGATGCGCGGCTGGAGGAGCTGACGCCGCAACTGGTCAAAGAGATGGTGCAGCAGATGATCAAAGAACATCTCGGCTGGTTAGTGGTATGGGGTGGTGTGTTTGGTGGCGTGATCGGCCTGCTGTCGGCAGCGATTGTTTTGTAGCGGGTATTGCCGCACATTGGGGCGAAAGTTAAGGCGGTGTGGCGGCGATTAAGCTGCGCCGCAGACCATCAAGCGTTAACCCCTGTAACAATTCGTGTGCGGAGAGCGATTGCGCTTCATCAATAAGCCCAATAGTAAAGGCGAGGTGGCCAATCACCGCCTCGGCACTTTTACCCTGCTGCCGCCACAACTCAAGTGAATCTGCGCCGTCCCGTTTTGAGAGCCGTGCCCCTGCCTCATCGACCATCAACGGCACATGCCAGAAATTCGGAACAGGATAGCCGAGTGCCTCGAACAGTTCGATTTGTCGTGCGGTCGAGTCGAGCAGGTCGGCGCCGCGCACGACATCGGTGATTCCCATCATGCCGTCATCGACCACCACCGCGAGTTGATAGGCGAAGAGGGCATCGGCACGCTTGATGACGAAGTCGCCCACCTCGCGGTTGAGCGTCTGGCTAACGCTACCGACGACCTGGTCTTCAAAGGTGATCGTGCGTGCCGGTACGCGGTAACGCCATGCCGCTGCCTTATCGGGGTGGCGCTGTTCCATCTCTGCGCGGACCTGTGGGTCACGGCAGGTGCCGGGGTAGATCGGTCCATGCTCATGCGAGTGGGGCGCACTAGCGGCCTGCTGAATATCCTTGCGCGAACAGTAGCAGGGGTAGATCACGCCTTTGTCGAGCAACTGATCGAACGCCTGTTGATAATATGAGGTGCGGGCAGATTGGTTGTAGGGGGCAGCGGGTCCACAGACGTCTGGCCCTTCGTCCCAGTCGAGGCCGAGCCAGTGCAGATCCGCGATGATCTGTTCACTGCTGCCGGATTTGACGCGTGGCAGGTCGAGATCTTCCATGCGCAGAATGAATGGCATCGGGGCCAGTCGCGCCTGTAGCCACGCGATGAGTGCAGTGCGGAGGTTCCCCAGATGGAGAGGGCCGCTGGGGCTGGGCGCGTAGCGGCCGCTCATGGTTTTATAACGTTGGTAGGCATGAATCTGGATCGTCAGTTTATAGTGGGCTAATATTGCCATGAATATTGAGTGCGTCGGTACCAATTCACTGTTTTTTCATGGTATCTCCCTGCGGAAACGGCTATACTTTTGATCGATTTGATAAAAATAATAACAATTATAGATTGTTGCGTGAGTTGGGAGGAGCGGTTTGTAGGTGGTATTAATACTGCTTATACACCGGATATGGGTCGGGGGTTTGAAGAATAGCAGGAACCATCAAGCGCCTTTTTCAAGGCTTCTCTCTTTGTAATGCCTCATTTATAGTCGTTTTTTCATAACAGGTACGCGATAGATTAATCAAACACTGATGATGAATAAAAGTAATAGTTATACAAAGGAAGAGCTGCTGCTGTGTGCAGATGGTGAGTTATTTGGCCCCGGCAATGCGCAATTACCGGCACCGCCGATGTTGATGCTTGATCGTATTGTGAGTATCACTGAAAATAGTGGTGCGAACGGTAAAGGACAGATTATCGCAGAGCTCGATATTAACCCCGACCTGTGGTTTTTTGATTGCCATTTTAAAGGTGATCCGGTTATGCCGGGCTGCCTTGGACTGGATGCGATGTGGCAGTTGGTGGGCTTTTATCTGGGCTGGATGGGTGGCGTCGGACGCGGCCGTGCACTCGGTTCTGGCGAGGTTAAGTTCTCTGGGCAGGTCACCCCTGAAAAGAAACTGGTGACCTACCGGATCGATTTGAAACGTGTCATTATGCGCAAATTAGTGATGGGTATCGCAGACGCTGTGATGGAAGTGGATGGCAAAGAGATCTATGCCACAAAGGATTTACGCGTTGGACTGTTTACTTCAACTGAAAACTTCTGAGGTATTAAGTATGGAGTGGGAGAAGGTTAAGTGAGACGAGTTGTAATTACTGGTATCGGTATCGTATCGAGTATTGGCAATAACAAGCACGAGGTGCTGGCATCATTGCGTGATGGCACATCGGGTATCGAATTTAGTCAGGAATATGCTGATCTTGGTTTTCGTTCTCATGTCCACGGCCCCATCAAACTTGATCTTGCTGAGCATATTGAGCGCAAACGCCTGCGTTTTATGGGGGAGGCCGCGGCCTATAATTACCTTGCGATGCAGCAGGCGATAGAGGACTCCGGACTCTCTGAAGATGAGGTGTCGAACCCGCGCAGTGGATTGATTGTGGGTTCTGGTGGTGCATCAAACAAGAACATTGTGCTGGCGGTCGATACGCTGCGCAGCCGTGGTGCGAAGCGTGTTGGCCCCTATATGGTCCCCCGTACGATGGGCAGTACCACGTCGGCTAATCTGGCGACCGCTTTCAAGATAAAAGGGATTAACTACTCTATTAGTTCCGCCTGTTCGACCAGCGCGCACTGTATCGGCAATGCGGTGGAGCAGATTCAGATGGGCAAGCAGGATGTAATGTTTGCCGGCGGCGGTGAGGAGGTTGAGTGGAGCATGACCGTGCTGTTTGATGGCATGGGCGCGCTCTCTTCCAAATATAATGATGCACCCACGACGGCATCACGCACTTATGATGTTAACCGCGATGGTTTTGTGATCTCCGGGGGTGGTGGTGTGGTGGTGCTCGAAGCGCTTGAGCACGCACAGGTACGCGGTGCCAAAATTTACGGTGAAGTGGTGGGTTATGGTGCGACCTCGGACGGTCATGACATGGTTGCCCCGTCAGGCGAAGGGGCCGAACGCTGTATGAAGCTGGCGCTGGAAACCGTCGACGTTCCCGTTGATTACATCAATACACATGGCACCAGCACCCCGGTCGGCGATGTCAAAGAGCTGGAAGCGATCCGCAATGTCTTTGGTGAAGGGGTGCCTGCATTCTCGGCCACCAAATCACTGACGGGGCATGCATTGGGTGCAGCGGGGGTTAATGAAACCATCTATTCACTGTTGATGATGGAGCATAACTTTGTCGCGGCCTCTGCCAACATCACTGAGCTTGACCCTGCTGCTGAAGGGATGCCGGTGGTGCGTGAAACCCGTAATGACGTGACGCTTAACTGTATTATGACGAATAGTTTTGGCTTTGGTGGCACCAATGCCACGCTGGTGGTTAAGCGGCTTGATTAATATTTGAATTAGTCTGGCATTGAAATTGAATTAACACCGCTCAGAAATGGGTGGTGTTTTTTTTGCAATAAAAAAGCCTGCCACCATTACTGGTGACAGGCTTTTTTGTTGACCAACTATCTTAGCGTGACGCGCGTTTACGCTCGGTCTCTTTCAGGAATTTTTTACGCACGCGGGTGAAGTGCGGGGTGACTTCAACCAGTTCATCATCATCGATAAATTCCAGCGCCTGTTCCAGTGTCATTCTAATTGGTGGTGTCAAAATCAGGTTTTCATCGGTACCGGCTGCGCGAATATTATTGAGCTGTTTGGCTTTGAGTGGATTCACCACCAGGTCATTGTCGCGAGAGTGAATGCCGATCACCATCCCTTCATAGACTTCCTCTGCATGACCGATGAAGAGGCGTCCACGCTCCTGTAGATTGAACAGTGCATACGCGAGTGCTTTACCGGCGGCATTGGCGATCAATACACCGTTGACACGCTGACCATAGTCATTTTTCTTCATTGGGCCGTAGCTATCGAAGACGTTGTAGATCAAACCGCTGCCCTGCGTTGCGGTGAGAAACTCGGTACGGAAGCCGATCAGACCGCGCGATGGAATGACATAGTCGAGGCGCACGCGTCCTTTCCCATCGGGCATCATGTTTTTCAGGTCGCCACCACGGGTGCCGAGTTTTTCCATGACACTGCCCTGATGGGCCTCTTCTACGTCGACGGTGAGTTGTTCATAGGGTTCCTGTTTCTCGCCATCGATTTCACGAATGATTACCTCTGGGCGCGAGACACCGAGTTCAAAACCTTCACGGCGCATGTTTTCAATCAGGATTGAGAGATGCAGTTCGCCACGGCCGGAGACACGAAACCTGTCAGGATCAGCAGTATCTTCAACGCGTAGCGCAACATTGTGCACCAGCTCTTTGGTGAGGCGTTCACGGATCTGACGTGAGGTGACAAACTTGCCATCTTTGCCGACGAAGGGTGAGTTATTGACCTGAAAGGTCATGCTCACGGTCGGTTCATCAACGCTCAGCGGTGGTAGGGCCTCGACACAGGTTGGGTCACACAGGGTATCGGAAATACCGAGGCCGTCAATGCCGGTAAAGCAGATGATGTCACCGGCCTGTGCTTCGGGAACCTCGACACGTTCTAGTCCCATAAATCCTGAGACCTGTAATACGCGTGCGTTACGGCGTTTGTCTTCGCGATCAACGACGACGACAGGGGTATTGGTCTTAACCGTGCCACGTGTAATGCGTCCGATACCGATCACGCCGACGTAGCTATTAAAGTCGATGGAGCTGACCTGCATCTGGAAGGGGCCGTCTGGATCGACATCCGGGGCGGGAACCTTGTCAATGATGGTCTGGAAGATCGGGGTCATATCACCTTCGCGGGCATCGACGTCGAAACTGGCGTAGCCGTTAAGGCCAGAGCAGTAGACGACTGGAAAGTCGAGCTGTTCATCGGTTGCGCCGAGGCGATCAAAGAGGTCGAAGGTCTGATCGAGCACCCAGTCGGGGCGTGCACTTGGGCGATCGATCTTATTGATGACCACGATTGGCTTGAGGCCGAGGTCGAACGCCTTCTGGGTCACAAAACGGGTTTGCGGCATCGGGCCATCAACGGCGTCTACCAGTAGCAGTACGCAGTCGACCATCGACAGGACACGTTCTACTTCGCCGCCGAAGTCGGCATGCCCAGGGGTGTCGACGATGTTGATGCGATAGTCGTTCCAGGTGATAGCGGTGTTCTTCGCCAGGATGGTGATGCCGCGCTCTTTCTCCAGCGTGTTGGAGTCCATCACGCGCTCAGTCGGTGCGCTACGGCTATCCAGTGTGCCGGACTGCTGTAAGAGTTGGTCGACGAGCGTGGTTTTACCATGATCGACATGGGCGATGATGGCAATGTTGCGAAGATTCTGAATCACGAGATGTAGGCTTCCAATGTGCAAAAGGCGCAGATTATACCTGATGCTGGGCTATAGGGCACTCACATAATGCGATACATAATTAATGAGTACAGAGCGGTACTCGCTCTGGCAGAGAGTTAAATGTTGGGTAGGTTTTTAACTGATTGATAATGCTAGTAAATACCTACGTCCAGATAATATCTGGAAATTTTTTCGATCGCAATGACAAAAGCTGCGGTGCGCAGGTCTTCAATTTTATCATTAGAATGAAGGGTCATATGCATGTCCTGATAGGCATTTCGCATGGTGTCGTCGAGGCCTGAACGGACAAGATCGAGTTCACTAGCACCGCGCACGATCATTGTTCGCGTCGCTTCAGAGATCTTCGAGCCGGTGGCCTCTTCGAGTAGATTGGCGTATTCATGGCCGCGCAGTTCATCATAGCGTCGTTCCATGCGACCAAAACGGATGTGTGACAGGTTGCGGATCCATTCGAAGTAAGAGACCGTGACACCACCAGCATTGACATAGATGTCGGGCATTATCACGACGCCGCGCTTTTTAAGGATGTTATCGGCGTCATAAGTGATCGGGCCGTTGGCGGCCTCAACAATCATCTTGGCCTGTATCCGCTCAGCGTTCTCTTTGGTGATTTGGCTCTCGAGCGCAGCGGGAATCAGGATGTCACACGGCATCTCCAGTGCACCTTTATTATCGGGGGAGAAGTGTCCGTTAGGAAAGTTTTTGAATGAACCGTGCTCTACGCGGTGTTGGTAGACGTCTTCAATATTCAGTCCATTTTCATCGCTGAGCACACCGTCATATTCAATGATGGCAATGATCTTGGCATCGTCTTCTTCCTGTAGGAATTTGGCGGCGTGGTAACCGACGTTGCCGAGGCCCTGTACGATGATCCGTTTACCAGCAAGCCCTGCGCTGAGATTGGCGGATGCGACGTCTTTTGGATGGCGGAAGAATTCACGAATGGCGTACTGTACGCCACGGCCGGTGGCCTCAACACGGCCGCGGATACCACCTTGCTGCACAGGTTTGCCGGTGACGCAGGCCTGGTAGTTGATGTCTTCAGGATTGAGGTGTTTATAGGTATCTGCAATCCACGCCATCTCGCGCTGGCCGGTACCCACATCGGGGGCAGGTACGTTGGTGGCAGGATTAAGAAAGCCTTTACGTACCAGCTCTAGTGTATAGCGGCGGGTGATAAGTTGCATTTCATCACGCGAGTATTTCGATGGGTCGATATGTAGTGCGCCTTTGGAGCCACCAAAGGGGACATCGACCAGTGCGCATTTATAGGTCATTAATGACGCTAATGCCTCGACTTCGTCCTGATCTGAGTGAGGCGCGAATCGAATGCCGCCTTTCGCGGGGAGTCGATGGGTACTGTGAACTGCGCGCCAGCCTGTAAAGGTTTCTATCTGACCACGTATCTTGACGGGGAACTTGACCTGCAATACAGAGTCACACGCTTTAATCGTTTGCGCAGTGCCTTCATCAAGGTCGAGTATTGTGAGTGCATGATCAACCATTCGATCAACATTGCTGCTGAAAGAAGGGGTGGGGGTTGTTTTTTTGTTTGGCACTGTCTTGCTCCCTTATCTGTCAGATAGTCAGTCTTCCTAACTCATTTGATTGCCGAAACATAAAGTCGCTCAGCAAATCGTACAATATCGGCGCCATCAGTGGCACGGCAGTTCTTTATGGGGTTCTAATAGATACCGATATGTGTAGGGTGGCGGCCAGTTTTTACATTTCATTAGCGATCGATCCGGGGCGATCCGGGGCGATTAGGCGCGCTATATTGTCGCTAAATCAGATTTTTGATCATGGGCAGTAAGTGGGGCATGATGAGATCTCTTGATAAGTGTCAATGTGTTGATAAAGAGGAATGATCTGTGAAGCGAATTTATTCGGCGGCGAATTTACAGGAGGCCTATTTAATGGTTGGATTATTGCAACAATCCAACATTGAAGTGACCGTTGAAAACGAGAATATGCAGGGAGCAGTAGGTGAGATTCCTTTTACCCACGTCTATCCTGAACTCCATCTGGTTGATGAGCGTGATGAAGCGCGTGCTACAGCGATTATTCATGACTATGAAACCTCTCGATTGCATCTTAAAACAGTGATTTGTCACGGTTGTGGCGAAGAGAACCCCGCCAATTTTTCGAGCTGTTGGGCGTGTGACATGATGCTGAGTGAATCGTAATTTATTCATCACTGTGTGGCCGTTCGCTGGTTCGTGTAGAATGCACTCTCTTTAATTTCGTAAAACCTTTGTAATGACTGCTGCTATCTCAATTAATAATGTTAAAAAATCATTTGGTGCTGTAGAGGCACTGACAGGGGTTGATCTGGTGATCAATCGCGGTGAGTTTTTTGGCCTGCTGGGACCGAATGGCGCGGGAAAATCAACCCTGATTAATATCATTGCTGGACTTTCTCGTGCAGATTCAGGCGAGGTAGCGGTACTGGGCCACGATGTTGTGGCGGATTATCGAGAAGCAAGGCGTGCGCTGGGCGTAGTGCCGCAGGAGCTGGTCTTTGATGCATTTTTTTCGGTGCGCGAGGTGCTTGAGATGCAGTCCGGTTATTTTGGGCTGGGTAAAAGTAACAACGGATGGATTGATGAGCTACTGGATGCGTTGGCGCTGACAGATAAGGCCAACGCGAACATGCGCGCACTCTCCGGAGGAATGAAACGTCGGGTGTTGATCGCGCAGGCGTTAGTGCATAAACCTGAAGTGGTGATTCTGGATGAGCCGACCGCCGGTGTTGATGTTGAGCTACGTCAATTACTGTGGGGGTTTGTCGAGCAGCTCAATCAAAAAGGGCACACCATTGTGTTGACGACTCATTATCTTGAAGAGGCTGAAAAGCTGTGTGACCGCATTGCGATCCTTAATCATGGTGAAGTGATTGCACTCGATACTAAGGAATCGCTGCTGCAGAGTGACATCTGTAATGTATTGCACCTGGTTATCAAGACGGCACAGCCAATACTGCCATCACAGTTACCACAGACTATGCAGCAAAAAATAAAGTCTATCGATGGGAACCAAATGCGTCTTGAGTTGCATAAAGATAAAGATTCTATTGTCAGTGTACTGGATGCGATTGCATCGGCTGGCATTGCAGTGGTTGACCTGGAGACAGAGCGTGCAGATCTTGAAGATGTATTTGTCGAGCTAACGCGTAAGAGGTCTTCATGATTAGTCGAGGTTTCTATACGCTTTTTTACAAAGAGACATTGCGCTTTTATAAGGTGGCGCTACAGACGGTACTTGCGCCAATTATTACAACCTTGCTCTATTTTCTGGTCTTCTCCCATGTGTTAAAAGATCGCGTGATGGTGTTTGAGGATGTCAGTTACACCTCGTTTTTGATCCCGGGTTTGATGATGATGACCATCATTCAAAATGCGTTCGCCAATAGTTCCTCCAGTCTGATTCAGTCGAAGGTGACAGGTAATATTGTGTTTGTGTTGTTAACACCGCTCTCTTATGTGGAGGTCTTTCTGGCGTTTATGTTTGCCGCAATGGTGCGTGGACTGGTCGTTGGTTTTGGGGTGTTTTTAGTGGCGATCTGTTTTGTTTCAGTGCCGGCACACAGTTTTGTTTTCCTGTTAGTTTTTGCGATGCTTGGCAGTGCGGTACTGGGTACGCTGGGGATTATTGCGGGTATCTGGGCGGAAAAATTTGATCAACTGGCTGGATTCCAGAATTTTGTGATCATGCCGCTCTCTTTTCTAAGTGGTGTCTTTTATTCAATCCATTCACTGCCCCCATTCTGGCAGGCAGTCTCTCATCTGAATCCTTTTTTTTATATGATCGATGGTTTTCGATATGGCTTCTTTGGCGCCTCAGATGTGTCGCCGTGGGTAAGTTTAGTTGTCATTTTAGTGGCTTTTGTCATGCTGGCCTTTATTGCGATTAGTTTATTAAAGCAGGGGTACCGGTTGCGAAATTAAAGATCAATTTCGCTGTTAGCGGGGATTTGCCATTACTTTATCGATAGCACTGCTCACCGCAGATTCGATATCACTGCTGATTTTTATGTTGTCCTCATCTCGTGCGTAAAAGACCGTGTCCACCTGGTGGCGCACATAGCGTGCGGGTAACTGGTTCAGAGCAATGCAGGCGATATCCAGAACGGCATCTTCATCCAGCGTAAGGTTGCGTTTACTGCTGATGATGGCGATCTCATCAAAGACCTGCCTTTCATAGTAGTTAGTGATCGTATCCATGTTTCCTCCCTTCCATATCATTCTGTGCGTATGTTACGGCATCGCATACGTACGCTTTCATACGCATAATCGGCCACATTCGTGATCTGCTGAATGTTTATTCAGTGATGCTAAATTATCATGTTTACTAGATAAGTCAGATGGATAGCATAATAACCATTTAAATTTAATGTTTTGTGAGTCATCGTTTATATGCGTATGTTTTCCATCTATCCCTTAATGGTCTATTATCAGACGACATTGTTGCCAGTGCTGATGCCTCCTTTGCGAAGGTGAGCCAGCACTACCACCGAGATTGTTGTGCTGGTCGCAGAAATATAGTGAGGAGAAGCTGATGAACATATTAGCAAAACCGTCGTCCTTCTGGATTGCGCCCCTGATGCTGTGTAGTGCGCTTACGCTTGCAATTGGCCTGGTACCGCTGGAAGTCGGCGCTGCCGGAACTGAAGCGGCATCATCGAAAGCTGAAGTCTCAATGGAGGGACGCCAGTTTGTGCTGGCGGCTCGTTTTGGGCATGAGCATGTGATTAAAAATAAGCTTAACGACGGAATCGATATCAATAGTGTTGATGAGCTGGGTAATACCGCGCTCATTGTTGCGGCCGCTGAAAATCAAAAATCTATCTTCAAGCTTCTACTGGCGCAGGGTGCGAATGTCAATGCGCAGAGCCATGATGGTACTACCGCATTAATGAATGCCGCGCTACACGGCAATCTGGAAATTGCCAAGGCGCTGATTGACGCGGGTAGTAAGGTCGATCTGCACAAGAGTGACGGTGATACGGCTTTGGTGGGTGCGGTACAATATGGGCGTCTGCCGATGGTCGAATTACTCTTAGTCAAAGGCGCAAATCCAAATGTGACTCAGGCTGCCACGGTTAAAGAGGGTGGCGGCTTTACCCCGCTTATGTATGCCGCGCAGCACGGCTTAAAAGGGGCGAAAGGTGACTGGAATACAATCACAAAGGCGCTATTAAAACATGGTGCAAACACTAATTTAGCGCGTGCGAATGGTGATACCGCGCTGACCATTGCACAGTGGAATAAGCATCATGGGATTGTGGACCTGTTAACCAGTGCTGGCGCGCGTGATGAAACCCATTATGCGATGCTTTCGAATGAAGAGGCCTTGGTGAAGGCCGCGAGTATCGGTGACCTGGTAAAAACAAAACTGCTGCTGAAGCAGGCGACAGACGTTAACTACCGAGATAATAATACGGGTGTAACGCCGTTAATAACAGGTGTTTATTACGGGAATATTGATGTGGTACGTACGTTGATTGAAAGCGGTGCTGATGTCAATCATGTTCCTTGGGGGTTGAAGGAGCAGCGCATCGCAAGTTCCAGTGTTTCCTTTAAAGAGCGCGAGTTATTACGGGCGATTTCACGGAGTGACACGGCATTATTGCTCGCAGTGCATAATAATTTCACCGAGATTGCCGCGTATTTAATCGCACAGGGTGCAAAAATACCTGTTGCAAATCGTAAGCAAGAGACGCCTTCATTGATTGCAGTGCGAAATGGTAATGCGGCCCTTGTAAAACTACTGCTTGATAGTGGCGCTGATCCAGATAGAGCGACCATCGACAAAAAGATTGATCGCTATATCACCAAAATCCATAAGAAAACGACGCGACCTTCGCTGCTAATTGAGGCCGCAAAGGGTGGGCATATTGAAACGCTGACGGTGTTACTCGATGCGGGTGCAGATGCCAATATTCAGGATGATGATGGCATCACCCCAATTTTTAAAGCCTCTGAGCAGGGATACGTAAAGGTTGTGGCACTACTCCTCGCGCATCAAGCAGACCCCAATCTTTATGACAATATCGGTCGTACCCCGTTGATGATCGCTTCGAGAAATGGCTATCAAAATATCGTCGAGACACTCGTAGAGCATGATGCCGATGTTAATGCCATTGAGCAGTTAGAGCCGAACTCGCATAGAGATATCTCAATCGGGGGGATGACTGCACTTATCTACGCCTCCAGAGGGGGGCATGCGGGCATCACCGAATTTCTTTTGAAGAATGGCGCTGACCCACGATTATCGTCGAATACCGGAGAAACTGCGCTGGGAGTGGCAAAGCAGCATGGCTTTAGTAAAATTGAGCGGCTACTGGCGGGTGGCCCTGTCGATGACTGAAATTATAATAATAACAGTGTGATCCATCATTAACCCTCTCCGTACTGGCGAGGGTTTTTTATTTCTAGTGGTAACGTAATAATGATAAAGGCTTTGTGAAAACTAAATATAGTAGGTTATGCTTTGCCGATGTTCACTGAGAAACTAAAGTTAAGCGCCTTTTTTGTGAGCACGCTGATTGTAGTGTGCACATTGTTGATCACTGGCTGTGATAGCCAGGAAAAGATTGTCAATAATCGCGCAATTTTAAGCGAGCTGGATGTCTGGGTGCATACCGATGATACAGCGGCATTATTGTTACTGCAGGACCAGGTCGCTCGTTTCAATGCGGCGCATAATCGCATCCGGGTATCACTTATCTCTGTGCCAAAGGGTTCATATCAAGCGCAGATCAATGCCGCCATCAGAACTGGCACCCTGCCGGATATCATCGAACTGGATGGCCCGTTTCTCCCTAATTTTGCTGAGCGTGGCACGTTACTTAAGCTCGATAAGATTCTGACAGAAACCACGCGGCAGGATATTCTACCGGCTGTTTTTCAGCAGGGGATGTACCAAGGGCGTTTCTATTCATTGCCAATAACGACTAATAGCGTTGTGTTGTACGCGA
>CALZIG010000261.1 GCA_945787585.1 uncultured Gammaproteobacteria bacterium
GCTTCAGGATGTGAGTTTCAATAGCATGGTGAGTAATATCAATACGACAAAATCGACTATTTCATCTGCACACTTTATCAGTCTATTACTGGTTGGCATTAGCATTGTGCTAGCGTTAATAATTTCATCGCTTATTTACCGGTCTGTGATTAATCCGCTAAGTCGATCAATTCATGTGGCGAAGCGTATTGCTGCATTTGATCTGACAAATGATGGAAGTGATGGTGTCGCGCTCGAAGGTAATGATGAAATTTCGATGCTTTCAATAGATCTTGTTGCGATGCGGGAATCACTGCATTGGTATCCAAGAACAAGCATGCAATTGGTTACGTTCCGGCTAGTGTCGCTGAAGGAAAAAATGGTATCAAGGTTATTCTGACCCTTGAGTAAAAAGTAATGTGCCCCTGAGACAGTACCTTTTCACAATGGAATGGTGCTGTTATCAAGGGGTGACAGCGTACGATGACCTTCGTTGACAGACAACAAGCTCAATAGGAGGGCATTTTTTATACTATCTTGTTACGAGCATTCCACATTTGCTTCGCAAAAGATTCTGCGTGCTCAATATTTTCTGCTTTGCCCATCATCCTGAGAGCGATTGCAGTGGTACTGATGACCGCTGCCACACCGTATTCATCATCGGTTTCGCCGCGCCATACTTGCAGGAGGCGATTGATATCCATCGTTTCATCTTTTAAGTGGCGTTTTTTGAACATGGCTGGCCAGATTTCTTCACTGGCCTCGCCATGGTGCACGGAGAAGACCTCACAGTCGCTGTCCGGATTACGTTCACATTCACCCCCTTCTCCTTTGAAGACGGCGAGGTGATCCTGTTGTAGATGGGTGGCGGCCTTTTGGTGGATGGGTCGATAACCCGGGTGGAAGGTGCCTTGCATCAAGTGCGGTGCACCTAACGGATTGAGCATCCGTAATAGTGTGTTAATGGGTGAACGTAGCCCCAGCAGGCTGCGCAATTCCATAATCTGTTTTAATTTTGGGCTGAAATTGTCCAGTGAGATGAAGGCGAAGTTATTTGTGGCGATTTGTTGTGATGCCTCATCAAGTGAGGCGCAGTCTGAAATGCCAAAGAGGCTCATCACGTTGGGTGTGTAGATGCGATTGTCTTTTCGACCAGCGGTACTGTGCATCAGAATTGAAGTGCCATTTTCTGCCAGCAGTAATGCGGCGAGAATAAACCATGGTAGCTGTCGTCGTTTTCCCGCATAGCTGGACCAGTCGAGGTCGACACTAACCGGCACGGTTGGCAGAGATAACGACGCACGTGCTGCCTCGACAAAGCCAGCAAGCTCTTCAGGGCTCTCCTCTTTGACACGTAGCAACATCAGAAAGGCGCCGAGTTGTACGGCTTCGACCTCATCATTGAGGATCATCTGCATCGCTGCAAAGGCCTCTTCCTGATTGAGCGAACGGCTCCCTTTTTTTCCGCGGCCAAGGATACGGACATATTGTGCAAATTTGTGTTCGATACTGTTCATAGTCGCTATTGTGACGTGATGTGAACCATAAAAAAAGCCTCGCTTGATAGCGAGGCTTTTAACTTATCGTTGTAGAGATTGCTTAATCGTCGCTGTTAAATGCCCCGATGATATGTAGCAGGCTCACAAACAGATTGTAGATACTCAGGTAGAGTCCAATGGTGGCCATGATGTAGTTGGTCTCACCGCCGTTGATGATGCGACTGGTATCAAACAGGATGAAGCCAGCCATCAGCATCGCGATCATGGCAGACAGTGCCAGGTGCGCCATCGGCATGTGATAGCCAAACATGCTTGCGCCTAGCAGTACCAGCATTGAGATAATCGCGACAATCATGCCGGTCATCAGAAAACCGCCCATGAAGCTAAAATCTTTCTTCGTGATCATCACATAAGCGGAGAGGGTCAGAAAAATAGCCGCTGTTGACCCCAGTGAGGTCATTACAATAGAAGCACCGTTAGGCATGCTCAGGTAATGGGTCAGCATGGGGCCCAGTCCAAAGCCCATCAGACCGGTGATGGCAAAGACGACACCCAGTCCAGCGGCAGAGTTGGCCGTTTTTGGCAGTACCAGCCAGATAAGGGCCAAGGCACCGAGTAAGCAGACGATGCCGGTATAACTAGGGGGTTGAATCGCAATTGAGATACCCGCCATGACCGCGCTAAACAGCAATGTAATAGCGAGCAGTGTATAGGTATTACGGATCAGTTTAGTGGTGACAAAGTTGGTTTCAACGCCAGTAGCTACGGCTACTTTAACTTGATCTTGTCGATACGGATTCATGTTTCTTCAAACTCCAATTGGTAATCGTATTGTTCTATTATGGTGGTATGTGAGCGAAAATCAAGCCGGAGTTGCATCTTTTATGAGAAGCGGGTATATTCTTCCGCGCTGATTACAAGGACTTGTTATTTCGGCAATTTTCAGAAATCTCCTGTTAATTGTATGGACTATTGTGGTCGGCTAGTCGATAGAGTCTTTTAACCCGTCAAGTTAAAGATTGTAATTGGATATCTGGAGAGGTGGCTGAGTGGTCGAAAGCGGCGGTCTTGAAAACCGTTGAGGGTTTGTAGCCCTCCCAGGGTTCGAATCCCTGCCTCTCCGCCAGTTATCACACTTAGGGAACCTCTGAATTTATTCATGAACTCGTATCTTGCCGCTAAAATACCCAGCTTCTGCGTTGCAAATCTTCGCAATAGCTTGCTATTACGTGCGATTCGCGCCTTGAATCTGAATATTTTAGACGACAATCTACTTCGCCCAGAATAAATTCAGAGGTTCCTTAGCCTATTGTTGAAGCTGGGCACTCATCATCGTTAACCGTTTCTGCACAAATGGCAGCAGTGGGTCATCCATAAAACTGTTTTCTTTGGCGCGTTGATACGCTATTTGTGCGCCATTCCAGTCACTCAATTTTTCTGCCGTCATTCCTAACCCCAGCCACCAACGGTTATCATGTGGTGCAAGCCTTGACGCTTGAAGATAATAGTCATGTGCATCGTTATGGCGCTCGCTCTGCTGATAAAGGTTAGCAAGTGCGCCGAGATAGGCAGGCTCTCGTTCGAATTTATCTGCGTTCTTCTCAAGGGCTCTTAAAGCGCTGTCATAGGCGTCGAGTTTGATATGAATCTGCGCTAGCCACAGTGGGAATTTTGAATGTTCAGGTGTAACGACGATGCCTGTGTCGAGTATGGCAATAGCGGCCTGCGGGTTGTGTTGTGTCAGTAGGAGCGATACGAGTAATTCTCGGGCGGGGATATGGGCATTGTTTTGCAATAGGGCCTGTTGCAAATATGATTTAGTCGCATCGAGATCATTCTGTTCGGCATGAATAAGCGCCTGCCGGTAGTTATTTTCCGCGATGCTTTGAGTGCTCAGTGGGTGAAGGGTCACAATGAGTTCGCCAGAGGACGGTGCTTCTATTTGATGCGTATTTTCATTGAGTGGCAATGATTGAATTTCACTGATCTGACTGGCCTGTACAGATGCAAACATGGTCGCACAGAACAGGATTGCAGCGAAGCGCAGGACGGGTTTCTGATGAGTGTGTGTCATCACTTTAATGTCTTGAGTCATCATTAACGTTTACGCCTTTCCATAAAATCGGCTGCGCGCGCCTGAGAGCCCTGAATGGATTCGCCCCATAAATCGTTACTATCGACCACGGTAGCTTTTAACAGAATGACCAGCTCTTTTTTAACCCGTGTTAGCCTTTGATGCCTGAATAACGGGCCAACTAACGGTAAGTCACCGAGTATCGGGATAGAGGCGTTATCATCGCTGCTGCCTTCTTTCATGAGCCCACCGATAACGATGACCTGACCTGTTGCCGCTCTCACCACGTTATCAGATTCCTGAATATTACTAATGGCCAATGGCAGGCTAAACGTTTTACCACTGATGACAAAGGTCTTGTCGCGCTGCGAAACAGTGCTCACGGTGGGGTGTATGTGCATAATAATATTGTCTTGATGGTCGATTTGCGGCGTAACATCAAGCGCAATCCCGGAGAAAAAGGGTGTCAGTTCTACCGTCGGAGATTCTGTTGAGGTTGAACCACTGGTGGACGAAGAGCTGGTGACGCCCGTGACAAAAAACTCATCGCCACCCACCTTGATGACTGCGCGTTGATTATTCACCGTTGAGACGCGTGGACTAGAGAGCACCTGTACATCCCCCTGACCTTGTAAGAACTCC
>CALZIG010000262.1 GCA_945787585.1 uncultured Gammaproteobacteria bacterium
AAAGTCTGTTACAGCAGCGCCAGGCAGATCTCTTCGGCATTCTCAACGGCATCAATTACCAGCAGTGGAATCCGGCTAAAGACAAGCTCCTCGTACGCAGCTACAACAGCCACACACTGGACGACAAAGTGCTCAGTAAACTGGCGCTGCAACGGGCCTTCAACCTGCCACCGCGCGAGCATGCTTGCCTGATCGGCATCATTGGCGACCTGAGCGATGACAACGGCATTGACCTGCTGCTAGAGTTCCTCCCAACCCTGTTGCAGCAAGAGTTACAAATCATCCTGCTCGGCAAAGGCGAGATGGCCTACATCTCCCAATTACGCGATATCTGTCTCAACCATTCAGAAAAGATTGCAGCACATGTGCGTGATGACAACCGGCTCGCCCATATGATTATTGGCGGCAGCGATATCTACCTGTCACTATCACGTTTCGCTCCCTGTGCCAGCCATTCACGCATGGCATTGCGCTATGGTACTGTCCCGGTCGTCAACAACTGCGGCGCGCTCGCTGACAGTGTCATCGACACAAACGACGCATCACTCGCCAACGATACGGCCAGTGGCTTTCTACTTGATCTCAACACCCCCTCCTCCCTCCTCTCAACCCTCAACCGCCCCATTTCGCTCTATCAACAGCAGCCCAAAGCATGGAAAAAAATTGCCGTCCACGGCATGCAACAAGACTGTAGCTGGCGCAAAACTGCCAAGCAATATATTGATTTATATAAGAAAACAATAGAAATGCGGGGGAAGAGCAATGATCAGGTATAATACGCGCTCAATTTAAACCCAATAATTGCTCCTTCGGAGCACTGTGCCGATCAATATAAATTAAGAGACATCATGGTTAGTGATAAAGCACTGCGTGCGCGCGTAAAACTCTTTGGTAATCTGCTGGGCAATATTCTGCATGAACAGGCAGGGGGGCGTGTACTGGTTGCCGTCGAAACGCTCCGCAAAGGTTACATTCGACTCAGCAAAGAGCATAACCCCAAAAAACATGAGCAGCTGGCACGCATGATGCGCAAGCTCGATCCTGAAATCCTCACCCACGTGGTACGTGCCTTTAGCATCTATTTCAGTCTCGTCAACATCGCTGAAGAGTCCCACCAGCACCAGCAACGTCGTCAGCAAAAGCGCCGCGGTGGCATCCTCTGTACCGGCTCTTTTGAAGAGGCCCTCAGGGATTTCCATGAGGCGGGCGTGAGCCCCGATCAGCTCCAGACCATTTTTAACAAACTGGCCTATATTCCCGTGATTACGGCACATCCAACGGAATCGAAGCGCCGCACCATCCTTGAGGCACTGCGCCGCATCTTCGTCACCAGTCAGCAGCTGGATGAATCACGCCCCACGCGCGAAGAGCGCGCAGACATTCTTAACTTACTCGAAAGTCAGATCCAGATTCTGTGGAAAACCAATGAAGTCCGCACTGAACGCCCCAAAGTGAGCAGCGAAATCCGTCACGGTATCTTCTATTTTCAGGAAAGCCTGTTTGAGGCCGTGCCGTTGATGTATCGCGATTTTGAAAAGTCATGCGATAAGATCTACCCCAGCGAGCAGCATGCCGTCACCGTACCCAGTTTCATTCGCTTCGGTTCATGGGTGGGTGGTGATCGCGATGGCAATCCAAATGTCACGCCAGAAACAACCATTTCTGCCGTAAATCTTCATGCAAAAGCGATTCTGAAAGAGTACCTGCCTCGCCTGAATTCGCTCGCTAAGATCCTGACCCACTCATCACTCCTCTGCACCCCCAATGAAGCCTTCCTACAGAGTCTCGATGGTGATGACCATTATGCGGGCAACGCCTTTTCCGATAATGCAGACCGTTACAGAAATGAACCCTATCGTAGAAAACTGCACATCATGCGCTACCGCCTCGAACGCAATCTGTGGGCCGTGCGCGACCGTCTCTACAATACGCAGGATACGCTGACACCCGAAGATGGCTATCATTCAGATGACGATTTCATCAATGACCTGCACCTGATCCGTGACTCCTTAATCTCGCACGGCGATCAAAACATCGCCGATGGCGAACTCAAAGATATGATCCGCCTTGCCGAAACCTTTGGTTTCTTCCTCGTCAGTCTTGATCTACGCCAGGAATCGACACGTCACACCGAAGCCGTCGCCGAAATCCTGTCACAACGAGCCAGTAATCCCAACTACAATGCCCTTAGTGAGCGTGAACGGATGCACTTACTCAGCGAGCACCTTGAAAATGAGCCGCTGACATTCGACCGTAAATCGCTGAGTGACAGCACCCGTGAAACGCTCGAAGTGTTTGACGTGATGAAAAATATGCGTGATGAAATTAGTGCCAAGGCGTTCGGAAGCTATGTGATCTCGATGACGCACACTGCCAGCCATATCATGGAAGTGATGTTCCTGGCGCAGCAAACAGGTCTTGCCGGTATGACAGCGCAGGATGAATGGTTCTGTCACATCCAGATCAGTCCGCTGTTCGAAACCATCGAAGATTTACGCCATATCGAACATGTCATGAAGTCACTGCTCAACACCGACACTTACCGACAGCTACTAAAGAGTTCGGGCAATACCCAGGAGATCATGCTCGGCTACTCCGATTCATGTAAAGATGGCGGCATCCTCTCCTCTTCCTGGAGCCTCTACAAGGCGCAGCAGCAGATCATCGCCCTCACCTCCAGTTACGGCATCGAATGCCGTCTGTTTCATGGCCGTGGCGGCACCATCGGACGCGGCGGCGGTCCGACTCATGAGTCGATTTTGTCGCAGCCAGAGGGCACTGTCACCGGGCAGATCAAATTCACCGAACAGGGTGAAATGGTCACCTATAAATATAGTAATAAAGAGACTGCCATTTATGAACTGACAATGGGCGTTACCGGGCTGATCAAGGCCAGTAAAAACATCATTAAGGCCCCCACGCCAACGCCAGAAAGCTATGAAACAATTATGGAACAGATTGCCGAAGATGGCGAAGCCGCCTATCGCACGCTGGTCGATGACACCCCCGGCTTCCTTGACTACTTTTATGAGGCAACACCGGTCACCGAAATCTCGATGATGAATATCGGCTCACGCCCTAGCCATCGTAAAAAAGGAGACCGCTCAAAGTCATCTGTCCGTGCCATTGCATGGGTCTTCGGCTGGTCACAGTCGCGCCACACCTTACCAGCGTGGTACGGCATCGGATCTGCACTCAAGGAGTGGTGTGATGACGATCAACAGAAATCCGAGCAGTTAAAAGAGATGTATAAAAACTGGCCTTTCTTTCGTTCACTCATGAGCAACACGCAAATGGCACTGGTCAAAGCAGACACTGCCATCCTGAAAGAATATGCTACTTTATGTGAGAACACAGGCTTGGCACGTCAAATTTCAACCATGGTTGATGCTGAGTTTCACCGTACCGTTGATTCTATTCTGAGTGCCGCTGACACCACGATGTTACTCTCTGATAACCCTAGACTGGCACTATCGCTCAGTCGCCGTGACCCTTACCTCGACCCGCTCAACTACATTCAGGTGATGTTGCTACAGCGTTACCGTGATACCTCGCTCAGCGAAGAAGAGCGTCAGCAATGGCTGGATCCACTACTGCGCTCTATCAATGCAATTGCGGCGGGCATGCGTAATACCGGGTAGTCACTCTGTGCAAAGGGACAGCGGTGACACTCGCTGTCCCTTCTTTGCGCTACCTCTCTGAAGCTACTGCCTACTCTCGCGTTCACGCTTAAACTGCTCAACTAACTCCACGCGATCTCCTGTTGATGGGTGTGTCGACAGGAATTCACTGATCACCTTCCCTTGCTGAGAAACCTCACCATCAATCTCGGCGCTATTGTCATCATCATGCGGCAGCTTGTAAAAGTCTTCGAGACGCTGCATCACACTCGCAAAGTGATCGACGGAGATATCAAAACGGTCCAGCTGTTCAAGCGCAAAACTATCCGCCTCTGTTTCAAACGCCTTAGAATAGGTCAAATCAAGCATCACCGCAGGAACCCCCATTACAAACTCAACTGTATCAATCGTATCCCCCATCACTAATAGCATCAGGATGGTAATCATCGAGTCCTGTAACGCACGACG
>CALZIG010000263.1 GCA_945787585.1 uncultured Gammaproteobacteria bacterium
AGGCGCGCAAGCGCAACGGTGTCGGCAGCTCACTCACATCCACCGACGCCCGCATTAAACCAACATAACGGCCCTCTTCTTCAATCAGTTGCTCATCCAGTACCGGCAGGTCCTCCACTGTACCCAGCTGTGCCAGCGCCACTTCCAGCGTTGGAAAGCTCTGCTGTGAGCCGCTGTTTAAATTGGTAACAAGATACTGCCGCGTCAGCGCGTGATATTCGAGTCGGTATCGCTGCTCAAGTTGAGCGACCTCTTCATTCCAGAGGAATTGACGACGCTGCTCAAACTCGATATTGAGCGCCAACACCACCGGCACCCCTTTATGTATCACCTCCATCAGCTTGCCACTTAGCTCGTAGTCAATGCGTGCGTTAAGGTAGTAGACTTTATCGACCAGGCTAACCTTCACCTCTGTGATTTCAAAACGCGCTTCGGCCGCAGCAACATTTGAAAATAGCGCTAACAACAACCCCGCAACACTGGGTAATATCCGCCCCATCAAACCGCGCTGTTCCACTGTGGCGTTACTATACATCCCTATCCAGTCGTTTTCTGCAACGGCGCATAGTAAAAGCCATCCATTTCATTTTCCCCAGGCAGTATCTGCCTTCCCAGCGGCATTGCACGCCCCCATAAAGCTGTGATCAGCAGTGCCTCTGCATCATGATGGGTTTCCACAAATCTTTCAATCTGAAGATGGTTTTCCTGCGGCAATATAGAACAGGTGGCGTACAGCAGCCGCCCGCCCGGCGCCAGTAGTGGCCACATCGCTTCAAGAATTTCACCCTGTAGCTTCACTAACACGGCGATATCTTCTGCGCGACGCAGCCATTTAATATCGGGATGACGACGAATCACGCCGGATGCCGAGCACGGTGCATCCAGTAAAATGCGGTCAAACTGTTTACCGTCCCACCACTCATCGGGACGACTGGCATCACCCTGCACCACCGTTGCAGGTAACTTTAGACGCGCCAGATTTTCATGCACACTCTGTAGGCGCTGTTCATCAATCTCGACCGCCACCACTTCAGTCAACGCGGTCTCCTGCTCAAGGAGATGGCAACACTTACCGCCCGGCGCCGCACAGGCGTCGAGGACCCGCTGACCCGGTGCCAGCGCCAGCAACTCGGCCGCCAGCTGCGCTGCACCATCCTGCACCGAGACATGTCCGGCACTAAAACCGGGCAGTCGTTCGACATCCACCGGTTGCGTCAATCGAATTGCCGTAGGCACATGCGCCATCGCTGTCGCCGCGATATCATCTGCCTGCAAACGCTGGAGATAATCCTCTCGTGTGCTGTGTGCCGGATTGATGCGCAACGTCATCGGCGGGTACTGATTATTAGCGGCGACAATCGACTGCCATTCGCCAGGCCAGTTTTCACGGATCAACGTCAATAACCACTGCGGATGGGCGCACTGCTGTGCGGGCACTTTATCCACCTGCGCCAATAGGGTTTCCTGTTGACGCTGAAAATTCCGTAACACCGCGTTCACCAGCCCCTTTGCCCATGACTTGCCGAGTGCATTCACCGCCTCAACGGTCTCGGCGACCACGGCATGCGGCGGGATCCGCATATAGATCAGTTGATAAAGCCCCAACAAAACCAGACACTCAACGTCGCGATCTTTGCGTTTAAGCGGTTTAGTGATGAGCTGCTGCGCGATCGCCTCCAGTCGCACCGCATAACGCATCACGCCGTAACAGAGCTCCTGTGTCAGCGGTCGTTCACTGGGATCGGACAACTTCGCCAACTGCGCTGGCAATGAAGCACTCAATGAACGTCCATCAACCATCACTCGCAGTAGCGTCTTGACGGCCACGTCGCGTGCCTTCAGCTGCTTTTTTTTCATCGTTCGCGCTTACCCACCCAACCGGGCGCCGCATTCGAGCGCAAAGGCATTAAGAAAATCACTGCTGCTCACCTGCCGCCCCCCCGGCAGTTGCACCTGTAAAAGTCGCAACACGCCATTGCCGGTGGCCACGTCGATGCCCGCTTTAGTGGCGTCGATCACTGTGCCCGGTGCCGCATCGTTATCCCCGCTGATTGAAAGTACCTGCCACACACGTAGACGCTGGCCATCGGGCAGCAGGGTGTAGGCCACCGGCCACGGATTAAAGGCGTTGACCTGTCTGCGAATCTCGTCCGCGGCACGGTGCCAGTCGATCAGCGCCTCTTTTTTATCGATCTTATGGGCGTAACAGGCGAGTGCATCATCCTGCGCTTCACCCTTCACCGTACCATCACTAATCTGTGCCAGTGTGCTCAACACCGCCTCGGCACCGAGTGCTGCGAGTCTGTCGTGGAGCTGCCCGCCGGTTTCATCGGCACTGATCTCACACGGCCGTCGCTCCAGCATCGCACCGGTATCGAGCCCTTTATCCATCTGAATAATGGTGATGCCTGTCGCGGTGTCACCGGCGATGATGGCGCGCTGAATTGGCGCCGCGCCGCGCCAACGCGGCAGCAGTGATGCATGGATATTGATGCAGCCGTGCTGCGGTGCCTGCAATACTTCAACCGGCAAGATCAGACCGTAAGCCACCACCACCATCACATCCGCCTCATGCGCCAGTAACGCCGCCTGCACGGCGGCATCACGCAGGGTTTGAGGCTGATAGACCGGCACCTTGTGTGCCAGCGCTGCCTGTTTCACCGGGCCTGCGGTCAACTTACGGCCACGCCCGGCAGGGCGATCCGGTTGAGTATAGACGGCACAAACCTCGTGCGGTGAGGCGAGCAGCGCGCGCAGCGCCACCGCCGCAAACTCGGGGGTGCCGGCAAAAATAATCTTCAATGGTTTCAATCCCCTCTCTCCCCGTAATCCGCCAGGCCATCAGGCCAGACGAAGGTCCTGATCACATCGAAAAACGGCGCTGCTTTTCCATCTTTTTCTGAATACGATTACGCTTGATTTCACTCAGGTAATCCACAAATAGCTTACCATCAAGGTGATCAGTCTCATGCTGGATACAGACCGCCAATATGCCCTCGACCTCCATTTCGAAGGGTTCACCATCACGCCCCAGTGCGCGCACCTTGATCTGTTGGGCGCGCTCGACGTTTTCATGGAAACCGGGCACCGAGAGACAGCCCTCTTCCATCACCTCCACACCATCATACGAAACGATCTCCGGATTGATCAGGCAGCGTGGATCATCCCCCTTCGGCGAGGTATCGACAACAATAATCCGCTTTGTGACGTTCACCTGCGGCGCCGCCAACCCGATGCCCGGCGCGGCGTACATCGTCTCCAGCATATCGTCGAGCAGCTGCCGAATTTCGTCATCAACGGAGACAACCGGCGTAGAAATGAGTCGCAAACGGGGATCTGGGTAATGCAAAATGTGAAGAAGTGCCATGTGTTGTCCGTTAACCTAATCAGAAGGGTTGATTTTGAAACGATCGAAGGGCGTGATGATACCGAATTTTACCCCATTCATGCCATTTTTGCCGTGCATTAAGGTTTTCACTAAAATCGGTCGAAAACAGATAGTTGCCATTATGATGACCATTGATGATGAAAGAGGCGTTCATGTTTAAAGGATATATTTTACCCAGTCTGCTTGCGATCGTGCTGATATTACCGACGACAGCGACGATTGCAGACAATGTCAGCCTCAAAGAAGGGCACCCAGACCGTCACACAGTCGCCAAAGGCGACACGCTGTGGGACATTGCGGGTAAATTCCTGCGAGATCCATGGTTATGGCCCGAGATCTGGGAGATCAATCCAGACATTGACAACCCCCATCTCATCTATCCCGGCGACGTGATTTTTCTCGAATATGTCGATGGCAAACCAGTATTAAAGGTCGACCGTGGCGAAGCCAGCCGTCAACGTAGCGCAATGAGCGACCCGAATACGGTGATTCTCTCCCCTTTTCCACGCGCCACAAAACTGGATCACGCCATTCCGACCATCCCGTATGACGCGATACGCCAGTTTCTTGATCATCCCACGATCATGACCCCTGAAGAGGTCAAAAATGCTGCCTACGTCACCGCCAGCGAAGAAGGCCGCCTGATCAGCGGGACCTCACATCGACTGTATGTGCGCGGTATCCCGAACACCTACTCAGAGTTTGATATCGTGCGTCCCGGCAGGCCTTATTACAACGACCCCAAGCGCAAAAAAGATATTCTGGGCTATGAGGCCATCAGACTCGCCACCGCCAACGTCGAGGCGTTTGGCGATCCGGCCACGCTACGCATCAAACACTCCGCTCGCGAAGTGCTGATTGGTGATCGTCTGATTCCCAGCCGACAACAGGCGATCAGCCAAAACTTTCACCCCAAGGCGCCTGAAGAGCAGGTGACGGGGCAGATTATCTCTGTGCCCGCCGGGATCACCCGTGTGTCACAATTTCAGATTGCCGTCATCAACATCGGCACCAATCAGGGCCTCAAAACAGGCAACATTCTCTCGGTGTTCCAGAAAGGCGAACGCGTACGCGACCCGATCACCCGCAGAAACATCCAGCTTCCGGATGAGCGTGCCGGGGTGATGATGGTCGTGCGTACCCTGGATCGCTTCAGCTATGTGCTGGTGATGGAGGCGTCGCGCGACATTCGCCTCTATGATATGGTAAGAAACCCCTAGATTAATATCAGACCAATCGTAATTAATCACGTGATTGATCTAACGGGGCTAAACTAGACCACCAGACACCACGCGAACACGGAACGTTCGCCTTGAAATAGATAAACTGATGCCACCAGAAAATGGAATTTCTGTTTCTGAAGATGAGCTGAGCCACTGGCTGGCGCTCCTGCTCACCCCCGGAATCGGCTCACGCCGCTTTCAGGCCCTGCTGAAACGGGTCGGTTCACCACGTGAAATCTTTGCGACCCCTCCCAAACAACTGATTGATGCCAAAGCCATTCCCAAATCAGTGGCGGCACGTCTCGCCACGCCCGACTGGCCACAAGTCGAAAAACAGCTCAACTGGCTACGGCAGCCGGACCATTACATCATCACCTGCGCCGACCCGCGCTATCCCGCCCTATTAAAGGAGACCGCCGATCCACCCCCTGTGCTGTTTATTCAGGGCAATCTGGAGACACTCTGTCGGCAGCAGATCGCCATCGTCGGTAGCCGCAACCCCTCGCCCGATGGCCGTGAAAATACCTTTGCCTTTGCACGTGACCTGGCGCAGCGCGGCTATGTCATCACCAGCGGGCTAGCCCTCGGGGTCGACACCGCAGCCCACCACGGCGCACTGGCCAGCAACGGCACCACGCTTGCGGTGATGGGCACCGGGCCCGATTATCGCTATCCCGACAGCAACCGCGCGCTGGCCGATGAAATTATCCAAAATGGCGCGCTAATCACCGAATTCCCACTCGGTACGCCGCCACTGGCCGAAAATTTCCCTCGCCGCAACCGCATTATCAGCGGCATGAGCCTCGGGGTGCTCGTCACTGAGGCGGCACTACGCAGCGGTTCGCTGATTACCGCCCGCAGCGCGCTGGAGCAGGGACGCGAGGTCTTTGCGATCCCCGGATCGATCCATAATCCGCTCTCCCGAGGGTGGCATGCGCTGCTCCGGGATGGCGCAAAACTTGTTGAAAAAACTCAAGATATCATCGAAGAACTGGATTCATTGAGCCACTTCGAACCGGCCGATGCACCGCCGGTTCTCGCGCCACTTTTCTCCAAACCCCTCGACGACAAAGAGCAGGCCGTTTTAAGTGCGCTCGGCTTCGACCCCAGCGCCATCGACACCCTGGTCGAACGCACAGAATTGACTGCCGAGGAACTTTCCGCCATCCTTCTCGTACTTGAATTGCACAATTACGTAAAAACGACCCCCGGCGGCCACTATATTCGCAGCGGGATCAATACGGGGAATGAAGGACTTAGTTGATGAAAGAAAACATGCTGGACGTGCTGATGTATCTCTTCGAGCACTATATAAATGAAGAGTCCGAAGTCAGCCCAGATCATGATTCTCTGAAAATCAGCCTTGAAGAGGCGGGGTTTTCACAGGGTGAAATCGGCAAAGCGTTCCTGTGGCTTGAAGACCTCTCAACGCAGCGCGAAGCCGGCGCCTTTGGCCTGAAAGAGATTGCC
>CALZIG010000264.1 GCA_945787585.1 uncultured Gammaproteobacteria bacterium
ACGGGTCTTCGGGTGGCAACTGTCGCCATTAAATAAAGTCTCCTAAGTCAGCAGCAAGCGGAATGATCGAACAAGGTCGGAGATAATAACATATTCAAAACAACTACGTCACAAACGGCTTTTTTTCTTATTTACTTTCAGATTGTTACAGCCCTCTATCGGTTTTAATCAACTCGTATGCGGAACGAATTTCATGGGTCTTTTCGGTCGCGATCTTCATCATCTCTTCAGGTAACCCTTTCGCCACCAGCTTATCCGGGTGGTGCTGGCTCATCAGGCGTCGATATGCCTTTTTGACCTCAGCATCAGTCGCATTCTTCGACACATCGAGGATCTTGTAGGCATCATCCAGCAGCATTCCACCACCACGGCCACCACGCGTGCCACCGCTGCGCAACATTGCCTCAATCTGATCAAACTCAGCGCGTGAAAAACCCAGCGACTCGCAAACATGCAGCAGAATCTTCTTCTCCGCCTGATGCAGGCTGCCATCGGCGTAGCAGGCCTGCAGCTGGATCTCGATAAAGACACGCATCAAATCGTGGCGGCGCATACACTCACGTTTAAACTGTGCGAGCACATCATCCAGTGCAAAATTATCGGCCTTCCCCTCGTTAAAAAGATTGATCGCCATCTTTTTCAACGTGGGGTTGAGTTGCATCTGATCCATCAGGGTACGCGCCATCTGAATTTCGGTCTCAGAAACACGCCCATCCGCCTTCGCCAGATGGCCCATCACTGAAAAGGTCGCGGTAAAAAATGCCGTCTGCACCCGCTGACGACCGTACACCTGCCCCGCTTTATTATCCAGCCCATGCCCCAGCGCAGCGCCCAGTAGCGCTCCCAGCGGGCCGCCGAGCATAAAGCCAAACGTGCCGCCAAACAGTTTTCCCCACCAACTCATTGAATACTCTCTTTTTTAGACGTGATTATATATATTGGGAAACGCGGACGAATCCACCGATGACGACCAAATCTACCAACTTTTTTGCTTATTTAACAATAAGACTGCCACGATACATCTGCATCTGGCAACTAAAGTGATACTCACCCGGCGTGAGTGGTTCAAGTACGAGCGTCTGTCGCTCTCCAAGGGGTAAATCCAGCGTGGTACCGAGCTCACTAAAAACCACCTTCTCAGCACAGGGACCTGGATCAAGACGCGTAAAATTGAGAGTGACACGCGCCCCCTGCGCCACCTCAATATTCGAAGGAGCATATACGCCATCCTTGACGATAATCTCAATCGGCTCGCTACCCTTCACCTGCTGCACTTTGGCACGCGACACCCAGAACCACCAGACGATAAAGCCCATCAACGCCAGCGCCAGCAGGTTAACAATAAAACTCATCATTTTGACCCCTCCGGTTTAAACCAGCGCAGACGGTTGGCATTGGTGACGACCGTCAGCGATGACATCGCCATCGCGCCCCCGGCGACAATAGGGTTAAGCAGAATCCCGAATAGTGGAAAGAGGATACCCGCTGCAATCGGGATACCGAGCGAGTTATAGATAAACGCACCAAACAGGTTCTGTTTAATATTACGTACGGTCGCTTTCGAGATCCCAATCGCATCGGCTACGCCGTGTAGCGAGCCGCGCATCAACGTCACATCCGCACTTTCGATCGCGACATCGGTGCCACCGCCAATCGCAAAACCGACATCAGCCCTGGCGAGTGCAGGCGCATCATTAATCCCATCCCCGACCATGCCGACCACCTCGCCGCTCGCCTGTAGTGCCGCCACTTTGGCAGACTTATCTGCCGGCTGTACTTCGGCGATCACTTCATCGATCCCGACCCGTTTGGCCACCGCCACCGCCGTCACCGCATTATCGCCAGTCAACATGACCACCTTGATACCGAGCTTGTGCAGCCGCGCAACCGCCGCCTTTGAATCGACCTTGATCGGATCGGCCACCGCCACAATTCCCGCCGCCGCGCCATCGACTGCAAGAAACATCGGGGTCTCACCGTTCGCCGCCAGCCGTGCCGCCTCTGCGGGCAGATCGCCCAACGTGATGGCATGATCATCCATCAGTTTACGATTGCCAAAGAGCACGGCCCGACCATCGACCTTCGCCTGCACCCCATGGCCAGAAATCGCCTCAAAGCCCTCAGCGCTGGATAATGTTAGGTCGCGCTGATCGGCTGCCGTGACAATCGCCTCCGCCAGCGGATGCTCTGAGCCGGTCTCAATCGATGCCGCAACCGCTAACAACTTCGCCTCATTCCATTTTCCCACGGGAATCAGGTGTGTGACTGCGGGCCGCCCTTTCGTCACCGTGCCAGTCTTGTCCAGCACCACGGTGGTAATCTGCCCGGCAAGTTGCAGCGCTTCACCGTTACGAATCAACACCCCGTACTCGGCCGCCTTGCCCACCCCGACCATGATCGAAATCGGTGTCGCCAGCCCCAACGCACAGGGGCAGGCGATGATCAGCACCGTCATCGTTGTCAATAGTACATACGCCGACTTCGGCTCCGGTCCAAAATTAAACCAGACCATAAAGGTCATCACGGCCACCAACAACACAATCGGTACGAACACGGCAGAAATTTTGTCTGCCATGCGTCCAATCGATGGTTTGGAGTTCTGCGCCTGCCGCACCATCTCGATGATACGTGCCAGTGCGGTGTCCTTGCCAATATGGGTCGCGGTAAACAGGAAGCTACCCGACTTGTTGAGCGTACCGCCCACCACCTCATCGCCCGTCCGCTTCTCAACCGGCAACGGCTCACCACTGATCATCGACTCATCGATATTGGAATGACCGTCGATGATCACGCCATCGACCGCAATCTTTTCACCCGGTCGGACGCGCAGGGTTTCATTCAGCCCGACCTGCTCGATCGGTATATCGATCTCTTTGCCATCGCGCACCACCCGCGCCGTCTTCACCTGCAGGCCGATCAGTCGTTTAATCGCCTCCGAGGTCTTGCCGCGCGCGCGCATCTCCAGCGCTGCGCCAAGGTTGATCAACGCAATGATAATCACCGCCGCTTCAAAATAGAGATGGCGCGCCTCTTCTGGCACCATCCCTGGCCAGATCAAAATCAACGTCGAAAAGAGCCACGCCGTACCCGTGCCCAGCGCAATCAACGTATCCATGTTGGCGTTGTGCCCTTTAAACGCCTTCCACGCGCCGGTAAAAAAACGACCGCCGGAGTAGACCAGTACAAACAGACTGATCACTGCAACAATGGCCCAGAAGATACGACCACTGCCCTCCAGCATCGGCATCGCACCAAAGAGGCCCATCAATGCAAGCGGGGCGCCGACCACACCCGCCACCAGTGTCTTCTTTTTGAGCGCTCGATAGTAAGTCAACTCTGCGGCCTCTTTTTCCACCGCTTCATCTTCGGTCCCGTGCAGCTCTGCCGCCTCATAACCGGCGGCCACCACCGCATCGATCAACGCCTGCACCGCGACGTTGCCGCTCACTGCCGCAGTGTGCTCGGCAAAGTTGACTGCCGCGCTTTCAACCCCCGGCACCGACTGTAACGCGCGTTCAACCGATGCAACGCAGCCTGCGCAGCTCATGCTGCCGATTGACAGGTTATATCGCTTTGATTCACTCATCTCATTTTATCTCGCACTTAAGTACCCATATGAACGACCACACAGAATTAAGTTCAGCTTAAATATTGACCACAGGAATAATCACCAGACTTAATCGCTTTGCTGCATCACACAACGACGCTATTATGCGCCGCGCCCCCCGCTTCAAGTCAATAATACACAGCATCAACTTTTAAAAAACATACCGTTTTCGCAATGGTGACAGCAGGCCTTTTATCAATAGGCATGTTTTTTTAAACGTAACGATAGCAGTGTCGCCATCAACACAAACCCCGCCGACCACCACAGGCAACCTGTTAACCCCTGGGCTTGATAGATCCAGCCGGACAGTACCGTGCCCGTTAAGCGCCCACCAGCATTGGCCATATAATAAAAGCCGACGTTTTGCGACACAGTATCATGCTCAGACCAGGCGACGATCAAATATGAGTGAACCGCTGAATTAATGGCAAACACCGCTCCAAAGATAGCCAGCCCGATAATAATCACCCGGTTCGGTTCAAACCCCAGTTGCAGCGCGAGCGCGATCGCGGCAGGAACCAGCATCAGCAATGCGCTCCACTTGATAACCGTTACGCCATCAGGACGACGCCCGTTTAACAAAAGTGGCGCGCAGGATTGAACCACTCCGTAACCGATCACCCACAGCGCAAGAAATGCACCCACCTCACTAAAGCGCCAGCCGAGCACCGAGAAAAGAAACACCGGCAACCCCACCACAAACCAGATGTCACGCGCACCGAAAAGAAAAAAGCGACCGGCCGAGAGCCAGTTAATTGCAACCGTGCTGGAAAAGAGCTGGGTGAATTTTGGCTTTGCATTACTTTTGCCGAGGCCATTTGACAACAATACTGCGGTCACCATCAGCACCGATAACAGGCCGCCCGCCAGTATCAACAGCGCGTTGCGGAAACCGACTACTTCAAGCAGTACCGCACCGAGAAAAAAGCCAACACCTTTCAACGCATTTTTAGAACCGGTCAGCATCGCCACCCATTTGAACAGGCGCGAATGATTCGCCTGTGGCACCAGCAACTTTACCCCGGCCTTGGCCGACATTTTGTTCAGGTCTTTGGCGATCCCCGATAGCGCCTGTGCAATCATCACGTAAACCACATTCAACCACGCCTCCGGTACAGCCAGCATCAGTAGTGCCACCACCTGTAGCGCCATACCGATGTGCATAATAAGGTTGAGGCCAATGCGTGCCCCTAACCAGCCCCCCATCAGATTGGTCACAATCCCGAAGCACTCATAAAAAAGAAATAGCATCGCCACTTCAAACGGGGAGTAACCGAGCTGATGAAAATAGAGCACTACCAGCATACGAATCGCGCCGTCAGTCAAGGTAAAGGCCCAGTAGCCACCCGTAATCAGCAGGTAATTGCGTAGCCCCGGTTCCATCTTTACAGGCTTTTCGCGACTCGTGCGGTCAGTTCCATCATACGATTGACGTAACCCCACTCATTGTCATACCAGGCGTAGATCTTCACCTGTGTCTTATTGATCACCATCGTAGAGAGTGCATCGATGATCGAGGGTCATTGAGATAATCAACCGACACCAGTGGTCGCGTTTCATAACCGAGAATGCCTTTCAATTCACCTTCGGCCGCCGCTTTAAAATAGCCATTGATTTCATCAACAGACGTCGCCCGCGAAGCCTCAAACACAAAATCAGTGAGCGAAGCGTTAAGCAGCGGCACACGCACGGCATGACCATTAAGCTTGCCCTCAAGCTCAGGAAAAATCTTCGTAATGGCGCGCGCCGAACCGGTGGAAGTCGGGATCAGCGATTGACCACACGCACGCGCCCGGCGCAGGTCTTTGTGCCCTTTATCAACAATGGTCTGCGTATTGGTGATGTTGTGAATGGTGGTCATGCAGCCGTGAACGATCCCCACCTGCTCGTGCATCACCTTCACCACTGGGGCCAGGCAGTTGGTGGTGCAGGAGGCCGCCGTCAACAGGTGATGTTTAACGGGATCATACGCGTGATCATTAACGCCATAGACAATATTGAGCGCGCCGTCTGTCGGCGCCGCCACAATCACCTTTTTCACACCCTGTTCAAAATAGGTTTGGAGTGTTTGCGGCCTTTTATGATGCGTGCCCGTCGCTTCAATCACGATATCGCAATCCGACCAGTCGGTGTCGGCTATCGCCTCATTCGAAGTATAGGCCAGTGCTTTATCGTCAATCATTACGTGGTCATTTTCAGCTCGGACATCGCGCGACCAAACACCGTGCACCGAATCGAATTTAAGCAGATGCGCTGCGCCACTGGCATCCGTCGCGATCTCGTTCAACGCGATGATCTCAAATGCCGATTGCCCCCAACCTGCGCGCAGGCCAAGCCTGCCCATGCGCCCAAAACCATTTATCCCCACTCGAATTGTCATAATCATTAATGCTTTTTATACGTATAAGCAAATATATAAGATTTCAAAAAAAGTCGAGACGATGTCGACTGTAGTTACCTCTCCATTGGTTACGACTGATCGTTACATCAACTGCACTGTCGCTGTTGCACCGTCGCGGTCAGTTTCTCAAGATCTGCCAACATCTCCGGGTTACTCGCGCCACAGTGACGAATATGCTCAAACAGCGGTGCACAACAGTCGCCCACGATACGGTAGTAGATCCAGACCCCTTCTCGCCGCGTCACCACCAGACCGTTATTTCGCAGATAGGCGAGATGACGTGACACCACACTCTGCGACAGCGCCAGTGTCTCCACCAGGTCACAGACACAGAGTTCACCCGCCTCCAGCAGTAGATAGACGATCCGCAAGCGCACTGGCTCAGAAAGGGTTTTAAACAGGGCGGCTAAGGACTCTGTGTTCATGCCAGCAATTATATCTGCCTATCCAAATGTAATCAATCAGTGCTTTGCGGCGCCATCCACCATTTGCAGCAGCATGCTGATGATTGACTCCTGATCAACCCCTCCGCCCTTTCACTACACCTACCCTCTATTTACTCCGATAATCCAGGTGTTTGATGCAGATATCTGTTATCACCCAACTGCTGCAACATAAAAGTCGCCACATCCGCACGCGGAATCTTGAGTGTTAACTGCTTCTCTGTTGCTGGAAAACCAAGCCTGTATCGTCCCGTCGCTGGCTCATCGGTAAAGGCCGCTGGGCGCACAATGGTCCATTCCAGATTACTGCGTTTAACGATCGATTCCTGCATCACATGATCTTTAAACACATGCCGCAGGATCAGGCCAAACATCAGATACTTCCAGAAAAAATTGAGATTATTCCAGCTTTCATCGACGCCCAGTGTGCTCTGACAGATCAACCGTTTGACCCCGAGCTGCACCATCGCCTGTACGATATGACGTGTGCCGACGGAACGCACCTTGTCTTGCAGTTTGACTGAGCCGAGTGACACCAATACCGCATCACTTCCCTCTATTGCCGCAGCCACCGATGACGCATTAAAGACATCACCCGCTATCAGCGTCAGATTAGAGTGGTCGACCTCAAGTTTTTCAGGACTGCGTGCAAACGCGCGTACCTGATGCCCCTGCTCCAGCGCCTTGATAACCACATGACGCCCCATCGTTCCGGTTGCTCCAAAGATAACTAGTTTCATTTTCAGTCCCTCTTTCGTTGGTGATTTACTAATACCGGTCTACATTTAAATATGCGATTACTTGACACGGTGTCAAGTGACTTGACTGCGATTAGACGTTACACTTGACATCATGTCAAGAAAAAACCTCGAAACAAGAAATCGGATTCTGGATGCCACCTGGAAACTGCTGGAAGAGCGCCTGGATACGGGCGTGCGGATGGCAGATATCGCCCGGCAGGCGGGCATCAGCCGCCAGGCCCTCTACCTCCATTTCAGCAAGCGCGCTGAACTGCTGATCGCGACGACGCAATATATCGATGAGATGAAAGGTGTCGATGCGCGACTTGCGCCGAGCCGTGCTGCGGCAACAGGAATCGAACGACTCGACGCCTTTATCGACGCCTGGGGTAATTACATCCCGGAAATCTACGGCGTCGCCAAAGCGTTGCTGGCGATGAAAGAGAGCGATGAAGCTGCCGCGTTAGCGTGGAGCGAACGGATGCAGGCGGTACGCCACGGTTGCGAGGCGGCGATTAAGGCATTGGCGCGTGATGGCACACTCTCGCCCGATCACAGCCAGAAACAGGCGACCGATATCCTGTGGACGATGCTCTCTGTACGCAACTGGGAACAGCTCCGAAGCGAGTGCGGCTGGTCACAGAAGCGCTATATTGAGACGACAAAATTGATTGCGCGCGGCACACTTGTGGTTGAACAGGGTTGAAGGGAAAAACGTTGATCGTTAGGAACGGTTGACGCAGGCGACCGCACGCAATGACAATCAAGTAAATGGGACGATCACACCACTAACGAAGATACAACTCGCGGGAGAAGCGCTATGGACACACTAGTGACCACTGAATGGCTCAACCAACACCTCGATGCCCCCGACCTGGTGGTGCTCGACTGCACTGTCTATCAGGTTGCGAAAGATGACTGAGGTTTTCACAACGTAAGCGGCCGAGAAAAATATAACGAAGGCCACATCCCCACCGCCTGGTTTGCCGATCTCAAGGGCGAGCTGTGCGACTGCGACAGCCCGATCGAGTTCGCTGTGCCGACACCTGAACAGTCTTGTGCTGCGATGAGGGCGCTCGGTGTCGGTGACGACTCCCGCGTTATCCTCTACGACGCCAGCTATGCGGCGTGGGCCGCCCGCGTGTGGTGGATGCTGCGCTGGGTCGGGTTCGACCAGGCTGCATTGCTTGATGGTGGACTGAATGCGTGGACTGCTGAAAATCGGCCGCTCTCTACCGAACCGGCCACCCACGCCGCGAAACAGCTCACCCCCGCACCGCGACCACAACTGATCGCCGACCGTGTTGAGGTACTCGCCGCGATCGACGACGATGCCGTCCAGCTGATCGACACTCTGTCCACAGAATACTATCGCGGCGAAGCAAGCATCTACGCCCGCCCCGGTCACATCCCCACCGCCACCAACACCTGCGGCCTTGACCTGCTCGATGATACCGACCACTTCCGCCCGGACGACGAATTCGCTACGCTTGTTAACGGTGGCGACCGCAATGGCCGCACCATCACCTACTGCGGCGGTGGCATCATGGCCTCCGCCAACGCCTTTGCGATGACACGACTCGGCTTCAGCGACGTTGCGGTCTATACCGCATCACAACAGGAATGGGCCGCCAATCCAGCGCTGCCGATGGTCGCTGAGCCCCCTGAGACATGAACAGTCTCATACTCATTGGCTTCCTTCTCAAAATATGAACAAGGCTAAAACAGGATTACGAGGCATCTCGTTTACCCTGCCCGCTCCAGGCACCAATAGAGAGGTAGCAAGCATGTACAGATTAAAGTGGGTTTCGTTGCATACCTGGCGGAAGTACCTCGCATTAAGTGGAAAGACATAACTAGGAAACCTCTGATTAAAAATAATGGGGGTGATGTAACATGAAAATCGGCTTCTATGACTATAACGCCTTCCTGATCGAATCGAATGACAAAAAAATCGCTATCGATCCCGACGCACTCTTTTTTGCTTCTTCAGATTCACAACGCTAATCCTAAAATCTGAATGGGAAAGCAGGAAAATAATATGCGGATAAGATCAACCAGGTGTACGATTACATCAGCGAATACTTGGATGACGAACTCGCCGTTGAATGATTCAGCCTGGTTGCTCATTTTTCAAAGTTTCACTTTCACCGACAATTTACTGCCTATATCGGCCTAACTGTAGCGATGATACATTCTGTATGATGCGATTAAAGGACGCATCTCATCAGCTGTTTTTCAATAAAGATGGTCGCATAATCGATATCGCACTAGATGTCCGACCTGAAAATACAGCGTTATTTTCTCGCGCATTCAAAAAATTATTTGGGAAGACACCATCAAGAGTGGCTACCAGAGAGTAACGAAGAACTAAAAGCCTCCCTCTTTCATTCACTACATCAATCTATTCCCGGCAGCAGCAGAAGAACACCCAAATCATGGCGCGGAGTATCAACAGTACGATAGGTACTTAACAGCAAGGATCCTGACGACAATAGTAGGTTATTAAGGAGCAAACAAAGCAATATAAAAATGAGTCAATAAAAAGTTGCCAGGTGTTTTTTATATTATTGAAATGAGGCGTTACTTTAAATTATTTATAGGCACTGCGTAGAAACCCAAACAGGTATATTCAGCACATCGATGCATTTTATTTGTTTTAACATTAATTGTGTTTTTTCATTCACAAGTCATCAATGCTGAGTTACTATTTAGCTAGTAGGTAATCTTTCGTTAAAAGATAATTACAGTTTCAGACGAGAGATGAATTGGTAAATAACAGATAGCTAGTCGAAGGTATTGACACATGCGTTTGTTGATCGAGTCAGGTTATTCCTCTTTCCTCTCGGGCGACCAGTCTTCCCGTATTTTGCATCGTTATGCTCAACAACTACTGATTGATTGTATCGACATTCCAGCTGAGCTCCCCTTGTCTGCCTGGCAGCGTATCGATGATAAGCCTCTTATGGTTAATGGTGCCAGCATTCGTTTGAATGATGGTGAGTTTGAATACAAAGATAACCCGCACACTTTACTTAAATTCATTGGCCCCATTGATACCCTGTGGTTACAGCAACTTAAAGTAAGCAGAATAAAAAGTCGTTTTTTGTGTCCACCTTATGGCATCTGTGTCGAACTGCCTGATAAGTTTCGCTCAACCAATATAGAGAAATCTTTCCCCTTTATTTGCGCAGCATCGCCTTATCTTGAATCTCACTGTAGTCGTGGGCTTGCTCATGATCGGGAAAAAATGCAGCAAGCTGGTTTACCCGACGATGCCTGTGACTTAATATTTTTTAGTCGCGAAGATCGCGCACGTATTGCCGCTGATCTAGAAGCACAAGAGGTAGATATACTGGATAGTTCGAATTACAA
>CALZIG010000265.1 GCA_945787585.1 uncultured Gammaproteobacteria bacterium
AGATTAAGCCGCTCTCGTTCGGCTAGCATCTCATCCAGTTCGTGCTGCCCTAATACCGAACGTAACGTGGTTTGAGCCAGTTGGCTGGTCGCCTCGTAATATTTCTCTACCTGAATAATGGCGCGTTCAGGATCGATGACGCGAAAATAGACCACGGCATTCACTTTAACCGAGACATTGTCACGCTAGATCACATCCTGACTTGGCACATCCATTACGATTGTTCGAAGGTCTACGCGTACCATCTCCTGGATGATGGGAATGATGATAATGAAACCTGGCCCTTTCACCTTCCAGAAGCGCCCAAGCAGGAACACGACCCCCCGCTCATATTCGCGCAAGATCTTTATTGCGCTGGCGAGAAAGAGAATGACCAGTACCACAATCACCATAAATACCGTTTCTGTCGTGAATGTAAAATCTATCATCACTTCACCTCCGTTTGTGCGGGTGTAACAGGCGGCTCAATGGGAGTCACTTGCAACGTAATACCACTGACACCGATCACCTTGACCTGCTGGTCTTTATGCAGTGCGGTTTCACTAAGGGCACGCCAGTTTTCGCCATGAATAAAAACCAGCCCTTCACGCTCGAAATCGCCTAATACAGTGGCTTCTTTTTCCAACAGTTCTTCCGCACCACTGACGATGGGACGCTGCCGTGCCTTAATTGCCATACCAATGACAAAGAAGGTAATCAACGCACTGATCACTGCGAAGCTGACGATGAGTGCAATATTAACCCCATAACCGGGCGCTTCGGTATCCATCAAAATAATCGAACCAAATACAAAGGCGACAATGCCGCCAATACCGAGCATGCCAAAACTGGGTTCAAACGCCTCGCCGACCATCAGCGCAATGCCTAGCAGTATCAGCCCCACGCCCGCGTAGTTGATAGGCAACATCTGGAAGGCGTAGAGTGCGAGTATCAATGCGATGGCACCGATGGTCCCCGGCACGATTGACCCCGGGTTGTAAAACTCCAGGATCAACCCATAGACACCTATCAACATGAGAATGTAGGCAATATTGGGGTTGGTGATTACAGCTAGTAGCTCACTACGCCAGTCTGGATCTATGAACTCTTTTACTGCGCCAGCAGTGTGTAATGTTCTTTTTATCCCTTGCACAACCACGTCACGTCCATCGAGCTGATTCAATAAATCATCTACATCAACAGCAATCAGGTCGATTACATTTTCTTTTAATGCTTCATATGCTGGCAGACTCGCGGCTTCACGTACCGCTTTTTCTGCCCACTCCTGGTTTCGCCCATGTAATTGGGCCAGGCCGCGGATATAGGCCGCTGCATCGTTAATGATCTTTTTCTTCGCGGGATCGTTACCCGCCTCTGTAGGCTTATCTTTCTGCTTATCCTTAGCAATATCGGTGGGCAGTGGTACCCCACCCAACTGAATCGGTGTCGCAGCCCCGAGATTGGTGCCGGGTGCCATTGCCGCGACATGACTCGCGTAGAGGATGTAGGTACCCGCACTGGCCGCGCGCGCCCCACTGGGTGAGACATAGGACGCCACTGGGATGGTAGAGGTTGTGATGTTTTTAATCATGGATCGCATCGCCAGGTCCAGTCCGCCGGGAGTATCCATGCGAAGCACTATCAACTCTGCATCCAGGCTGTTGGCTGTTTGCAGTGCACGTTCGACGTAGTGATCTGTTGCAGGACCAATCGCCCCATCAATATTGAGCAAGATCACCTTTGGCACGCTCTGCTCTACAGTATTTGAATTGGCAACAAAACTTAGCGTAAGCAAGACGATAACAACGAAGCACAATCTTTTCAGTTTGAACATAGCTGCTTGTCCTTATATCAGGTAATTCCGATATAGCTCGCTCTTTCCACAACCTGACTGCCTGTCACTTGAGGAACTTAACTGCATAACTCAGCTGGCTGTCCCTGTAATAATACACTTATCTGGAATAATACTCTCATCTGGCAATTATTCATCTGGTAATTATTCACCCGGCAATAACAACTTCAATCGTTAAAGGAAATATAAAATATTATATATCAATAACTAAACGATATAATCCAGGCTCACATTATTCCCTGCAATTTCAATGCTTGTGTGATTTTGAAAACTACTCCAGAATGGGCTATCGGGAAAGCGTTTACAGAGCCTCAGGCGGCAAGACCTGAACTGTGACAATTTATTGAAGAGGGGGAGTAATATGCAGTTTATGCAGTGCCACCTGTCGGCGATCCGCCGAACGGGCTTCATACTTTTTTGGTTCGGTTTTACCTTATTCAGTAGTCCTCTTCATGCAGACATTGCCCCTTTGGAACAGAGCCATTCACTCTCTCCGCTGGAAGAGTATGTCTATTCAGCTAATCAGGCTGCGCATAACTTATCTGTATATCGTATCGATCAAAAGAGTGGTGACCTGATTCAACTGTCCGGCTCGCCCTATAAGACAGGTAAATTTCCAGTTTCGGTAAAGGTTTCACCTGATCGTCGTTTTGTTTATGTGACTAATCAAGGATCAGATAGCATCACAGGCTTTCAGGTCAACAACATCACTGGGGAGCTGACCTCAATTAAAGGCTCGCCCTTCTCCGCGGGCCACTACCCTGATGCTGTGATGATCAGCCCCGATGGTCGTTTCGCTTATATTGCAAATGAAGATGATAATCTGGTGCGTATTTTCCAGATCAACCAACAGAGCGGCGCGCTACTCCCCACTGAGTTAACCGCCAAAACAGGTAAACACCCCATCTCGCTGATGATTTCGCCCAATGGCCGCTTTGCCTATGTTTCAAATTTTGATGACAACACCGTCAGTAGCTACCGTATTAACCAGCAGAGTGGCGCACTGATACCCAGTGGTGCTGCGGCGGCCACAGATGGCAACCCGATCTATGCTGCGGTGTCTCCTGATAATGAGTTCATCTATGTCTCTAACTACGGTGATGTGACCGTCTCTGCCTTTCATATCGACCCTGAGAGCGGCGCACTGAGCGAGATTAAAGGTTCGCCCTTTGAAAGCGGCATGCGCCCCTACTCTGTCACAGTGGATAGCAGTGGACGATTTGTCTACGTCGCCAACTGGGGAGGCCATGATGTATCAGCCTTTACACGTGATGCAGAATCAGGTGCGCTCACTAAAATAGAGGGTTCGCCCTATCTTAGCGACTGGTTTCCCTACGCCGTTGTTACCAGTCAACATTCAAAATATGCCTATGTTGCTAATAATGGGAGCGCTAATATCTCTGCCTATAAGATAAACCAGGAGACTGGCCAGTTAACACCGCAACTGCATAAATCTTTCGCGACGGGTAATGGTCCTTATTCACTGGCCATTAGCAAGTTTGGGGATTAATGATTAGCGCACCTCAATAAGAGGTGCTGCTATTCACGCTTTCTCTAATTCCCGTATACGAGATCCCATCGGTGGTATTTCCTCAGGGTCAATGTAAATATCCAGCAATAACGGCCCGCCACCACTGAGTAAAGCTTTCATATCCAGCTCATCAAGGTCCTGAGCATGACGCACCGTGACGCCTGTTGCACCGACGGCACGCGCCATCATCGTAAAGTCAACGTGAGGGAGTTCATAGCCTATTTCCTCTGCCCCACCCATACGCTGCCCATGTTTTACCATGCCATAACCATTATCATTTAAAATAACAAATATGACTGGTAATTGGTGTTGCACTGCGACGGTAATTTCCTGTCCATTCATAAGATAACTACCATCACCCGTAATACAGACAGTCGGTGAATTCTCTTTCACAAAGGCTGCGCCAACAGCTGCGCCAATCGCCCAGCCCATTGCCCCATAGTTCATTGCGATGTGGTAATTCGATACCGAATTAAGGTGCATGTAATGTGTTGCCCATGCCCAGGAGTTCCCGGTATCAATAAAAAATCGAGAAGCCTCCGGCAATATACCGGGTAACTGACTCATTAAATACTGAGGTTTTACCCGTTCATTTTTAAAAGGCTGATCAACATAAGTTAACGATGAAAAATCAATATGGGCACTATTCTGAGTGATCCTGTCATAGTGAAGAACATTTGAAATACTCTGCGGCGAGTTTCTTGACCTATGGGCTTCGATAATCTGACGCCGAGTTAAATAGTCCTCGAGATCACGAAATATCGATTTCATATTTCCAGTTAACAGCAAATGCGCGGACTCAAACATCAATCCATCCGCCATTGAATGGTTTATATACAGCATTTTTTTAACGATACTCGAATCATTACACAAGTTAGCAGTTTCAAAGGGGTGTAAATGCGTGCCAATCACGACGATGTGATCAACATCACTATCAAGCAATGCATCCTCTGCCTGTAGATGCCCGGCAAAACCTAATACACCTTTATACTGAGGGTGATTCGCATTAATACACCCTTTTGCCGTCGGCGTTGTGACAATATCAGCCCCAAGCAGTTCAGCACATGAAATGATCGTTTTTGCGAATGGTAAGCTCTCTGCTCCAAGTAAAAAAAGTAGCTTCTTTTTGCTTGTCATTAACTGACATAAGTCCTCATAGCACTCTTTATCGTATCCATTGTTTGCAAGTTTACTGAAGTCAGCAAAGCAATGATTGATGTCAACATTGATGGCATCCTTCCAGATATCCGCAGGAATACTGAGATGTACCGGGCCACGTGGATAAGTCAACGCGGCCTTTAATGCACTGGTTAATTTATATTTAAGTTGGTCAACATGAGTGACCATTGAGTTGTAGCGTGTACAACGGGAAAGCATCGTGACAATCGATATTGAATCATCACAAGAGTCTTGAAAATTCTGCTGGCCAAAGTTTGACATCGGTGTTTGCGGTGTCAATATCAACATGGGAACATTATCAATGTATGCTGATGCAATGCCAGTAATCATGTTAGTCGAACCCGGCCCAGTGGTTGCGCAGCAAACGGCAAGATGCCCCGTTTCTCTGGCATAGCCATCCGCCATAAATACCGCGCCCGCTTCATGACGGGAGGTGATCAGTTCAATTTTTGATTTGGCCTTTTGGTGTGAACTTAAGATCTGAGGCCTATTATTATTGCGATTAAAATGTGAAACAGCATCGAATAATGGCTCAATGGCACCCCCCGGGATGCCGAAGATTTTATCTACATTAATGTGGGAAAGAAATTCCAGTACAAAATCAGCAGCAGTATTTTGTTCGGAGGGGGGTAATAATAATTCGTCTTTACTTTTTGCATTGATCACATTCAACTCCATTTGACTTTGATCACATCAAAAACCAGCTTTATTCAAGCATATTTCCATAAAGCTAGACCACCAAAAAAAATCCATGTTTAATTTTTCATAACCTTAACATCTAAAATATCTGCAACCAACTATAAAACTTTAAACAAAGAACCACCTAATCCGCGTATACCTACATATATTCATTGATTTTATTTAGGGGGATGCTAGTTTTATTTGTAATAAAATACTTACAAAAATAAAATTAAAAGGCTCGCTCATTAAATTTTTTAGTGCTGAAATTAAAGCGTAATGGCGCAACTAATCACCACTGTGCTTAAAGATTATCAATACTGACATGAGATGGCTTAAACGGACGAGAGCTCCTAGGAGAAATTAAGTATAGAAATACCTTAATATTTAAAGGAGGTATTGTTAACTGGGTACATACCGCGAAGTTTTTCTAACATCTTATCCATTGCAGTGAGTAGCTATCCTGCTTCATCATTACTATTGAATAACCGTGTTGATTATCAAATCAACTAAACTAAAATTAATGACGCGTTTTTCGTCGTCTTGAGGCATTGTTTTGTATGTGAGTGGTAGGCCTGCGCGCTGTATCTACCTTTCTTTTTTTTGGCTTCTTCGGTTTTTTAGGGCCACCCGGTCGAGGCTCAGTCAGTGGCACCGACTGTTTTGGAACAAAGCCAACTTCCTGTTCGCGGGTGATTCGCTGTTGAATCAGGGTTTCGATGGCGGCCAGCAGTTTCACTTCATCGGCACTGACCAATGAGATCGCTTCCCCCGCTGACCCTGCCCGCCCTGTACGCCCAATCCGATGTACATAGTCTTCCGCCACTTTCGGTAGTTCAAAGTTAACCACATGCGGTAACTGTTCAATATCGAGGCCCCGTGCCGCAACATCAGTGGCGACCAGGATGCGTACTTCCCCCGCTTTAAACTGTGCCAGAA
>CALZIG010000266.1 GCA_945787585.1 uncultured Gammaproteobacteria bacterium
GAACGATTAAGGTCGCGTCGATCGGGAAGATAACGTGAATGATTGATCAGTCCATGAACATTCACGATCGGCACCGCAATCAGTGTGCCTTTAATTCGGTTGAGCGATGAGCGTTTTAACAGGCGACGAATAATCTCAACCCCGTTAATCTCATCACCGTGAATGGCGGCACTAATAAACAGGCATGGGCCGGGACGCTTGCCGCGAATCACATGCACCGGCATCGACATAGGGGTGTGGGTATATAACTTCCCGGTAGGGAGATCGATCGTCGTTCTTGTGCCACGCTTGATGTCTACACCATTGATCGAAAGTATATCCCCACGCATCGATTACCCCTTTCCTTTGGTGCGCGTATTGTGTGGCTTGGCATTCTTCTCAATGAACTCAATAATCATGCCCGCGATATCTTTGCCCGTGGCCGCTTCGATCCCTTCCAGCCCCGGTGAAGAGTTCACTTCCATCACTAACGGGCCACGCTCTGAGCGAAGAATATCAACACCGGCCACATTCAGCCCCATGATTTTAGCGGCTTTAATTGCAGTTGCCCTTTCTGCTGGCGTAATCTTGATTAATGCGGCACTACCGCCGCGATGAAGATTAGAGCGAAACTCACCCGCCTGCGCCTGCCGTTTCATCGCCGCAACCACTTTGTCACCGATCACAAGACAACGTATATCGGCGCCGCCTGCCTCTTTAATGTATTCCTGTACCAGAATGTTAGCCTTAAGCCCCATAAAGGCTTCGATAACACTCTCTGCTGCTTTTCTGGTTTCGGCCAGTACCACGCCAATTCCCTGCGTCCCTTCCAGCAGTTTAATCACCAGTGGTGCGCCGCCGACCATCTTAATCAGATCGCCAATATCATCGGGATTATGTGCGAAACCGGTATTCGGCAAGCCTACCCCTTTGCGTGACAACAACTGTAGCGAACGCAGTTTGTCTCTGGAACGACTGATGGCAACGGACTCACACAGTGGAAAGGCGCCCATCATTTCAAATTGCCTCAACACTGCAGTACCGTAAAATGTAACGGATGCACCAATCCTCGGAATCACAGCATCTATCGCGGGAAGGTTCTCAACTTTGAAATGGACCTCCGGTTTGCTGGAGGCAATATTCATGTAACTGCGTAACACATCGACCACCATCGCTTCATGTCCGCGCTGCTCACTAGCTTCCACCAGGCGACGTGTCGAATAAAGTTTTTTATTACGGGATAAGATCGCTATTTTCATGTAATTCCCTTCCTGGCTATGTTGTTTTCGGTGGGCATGCACGGCTTGCCGAGCAGATATGACGCGCTGGGGTTCACGATGATCCGTGCCTCCTCCATCGCCGTTCGTCCAAGTAACATCCTAAAACGCATGGTATCACGATTTGTCAGTGTTATTTCGATGGGCCACTGTTGGCCAGCGATCCATAATGGTGTGGTAATCACATAACGATTTTCTTTATGACCACCCGAATCAGTCACGATACGCTGATCAGAAACTTCTGCTTCACAAAAAATTTCCGATATCATGTCATTCTGATTAGGGTGCATGCCAAAACGCACCCACGCTTTATCGGCTTTTGTAAATGGCTCTACGCTGAAGGCGTGCAAGCAGGAAGTTTTTGCACCAGGATCTATTTTAGCCTTAATCGGCGGAAGCCCCAGTGCTGGGAGCGCTAACCATTCTCGCCAGCCAACAGTAATTAAAGTATTACCCATCGCCACCCCTTCCTGTAACGCCCCGCTCATTAAATGAATTTATCGATCTGGATCGATCCAGGCAGAATAGTATCTGGTTATTAATCGAAAAGCGCTCAATAAACGACGTTTCTGAAAATACGCTAATCAATACTACGCGGCGACATCCAGTGCGTCCACATTCTCACCACCAAACGCTTCAAATAGCTGCTTGATGAATAGTGACAGTTCCAGCGTCATAATAGAAAAGTCGACATCGAAGCGCTGCGCTTCGTCTTCGGTTTCAACATCATCGACCTGCTCCTGAATCACATCGAGAAAGCGTAGACGTTTGATCGCCATACTATCGTCCAGCACAAATGTCAGGCGATCGCGCCAGTTGAGTGCCATCTTGGCAACCTGCTTACCCGCCTTAAGATGCGCCTGTATTTCAGGGCTACCCAGATCCTGCCGCTTGCAACGTACGATACTGCCTTCGGCATCCGCTGCGCACAGCTCGCACTCATCTTCAACACCAAACTCAGCCGGGTGATTGTTTTTTGTTAGCCATTCGGTCAATACAATGTGTGGTGACTCATTGGTCGTGGGCGGCACCACCGGCAGTGAACCGAGGGTTTTACGTAACAACGCGGTGAACTCTTCCGCCTTCTTTACCGAGGCCGAATCCACCACTAACCACCCCTCTTTTAGATCAATATAGGCATAGGTGTGCAGGGTGCGGCTCAACGCGCGCGGCAGCAGTTCTGTCATCACATCGTCTCGAATATTATCGCGCTCTTTTTTACGTACCTTGCGTGCCTGCGTATCTTCAATTTTCTCAACACGCTCATTCACGTATTCCCTGACCACTGA
>CALZIG010000267.1 GCA_945787585.1 uncultured Gammaproteobacteria bacterium
AACAGACATCGTACGCCTTCATGATTTCACAGATATCTTCGAAGTGGGTGTAGAGAAAATTTTCCTGATGATGCGCCAGACACCACTTCGCCATGATTGAACCACCACGCGATACGATACCGGTGAGGCGCTTCGCGGTTAGCGGCACATGGCGCAGCAACACACCGGCGTGAATCGTAAAGTAATCAACCCCCTGCTCGGCTTGCTCGATCAATGTATCGCGGAAGATCTCCCACGTCAGGTCTTCGGCCTTGCCATTGACCTTTTCCAGCGCCTGATAGATCGGCACGGTACCGATCGGCACCGGGCTGTTGCGCACGATCCATTCACGCGTCTCGTGAATATTTTTACCGGTAGAGAGATCCATAATCGTATCGGAGCCCCAACGGATGCCCCACACCATTTTGTCGACCTCGGCTTCGATGTCAGAGGTGACCGCCGAGTTACCAAGATTACCGTTAATCTTTACCAGAAAGTTACGCCCGATGATCATCGGCTCCAGCTCTGGATGATTAATATTAGAAGGGATAATGGCGCGACCACGCGCGATCTCAGAACGCACAAATTCAGGTGTGATCACTTCCGGTACACTGGCACCAAACGACTGCCCCGCATGCTGCTGCCTCAATGTCGCCACATCGACATCGCCATTCAGACGCGCCTCATCCAGCTTCATATTTTCGCGGATCGCGACATATTCCATCTCGGGGGTGATGATCCCCTTACGTGCATAGTGCATCTGCGACACGTTGTGGCCTTTTTTTGCTCTACGGGGCGTGCGGATATGATCAAAGCGCAGATGATCGAGCGAGGCATCGGCGGCGCGCTGACGGCCGTATTCAGAGCTCAGGGCAGACAGTAGTTCGGTATCATTACGCGCTTCGATCCAGGCACTGCGCACATCCGGCATCCCTTTGCGCGGATCGATTGAAACAGTAGGGTCAGTGTATGGCCCCGACGTGTCATATACGCGAATCGGTGCATTGGGCTCAACACCCCCATTCACCGTCGTATCGCTCACCGAAATTTCACGCATCGGCACACGAATATCACTGCGGCTTCCCTCAATATAGATCTTTTTCGAATTGGGAAACGGCGATACGGTATCTTGCTCAAGGTGGGCCGTTTTACTCAAAAACTCTTCAGGGATCGCACTCATAGAAATCTTTCCTTATATACAACAGAACGCCGATCACTCACTCGTTATGCCCAACAGGACAAAAACGGTTGCTGAATGGCAGCGGGAAGCGGCAAATTTAAACGATGCGTGCTACAGATGCAAGCTGACAAAGCAGCTAAAAACACTGTATTCCCATATAAAACATAATGTTACACTACAACGGCAGGCTTCACCAACCGGCACAAGACACACCCACGACTTGCCATAACACAGCAAAACGAATAATCTTTGCGGTTCCGCGCATGTTTAAGTGCGCGACAGTAGATAACTCATCAAATTGACTTCGAGGGTAGCGGGCGATGAATACGGCATTTGAAGAAAAGGCACGTTTCAACATGATCGAACAGCAGATACGTCCCTGGGACGTGCTCGATCCCAACACGCTTGAGCTCCTTGAAAACCTACCCCGTGAAGCGTTTGTACCAGAAAGTCATCGCACGCTGGCCTATGCCGACATCGGGATTCCACTGCCACACAATCAGGTGATGATGCACCCTATCGTTGAAGCGCGCATGTTACAGGCGCTGGGCCTCAGCAAAAGCGATAACGTCCTCGAAATCGGCACCGGCAGCGGCTATGTCACATCCATGCTGGCCGCGGCGAGCAATCACGTCACCTCAATTGATATCTTTCCAGATTTCACCAATGAAGCAGGTGAGCGGCTCGCAAAACATGGCATCAACAACGTCACCCTCGAGAGCGGCGATGCCTCGCAGGGCTGGAACAGTAGCGACACCTACGACGCAATCGTCATCACCGGGTCATTACCTAGTCTGCCAGACAGCTACACCCACCTGCTCAATCGTGGCGGCCGCATCTTCGCCATCATCGGACAGGCACCAGTCATGCACGCCACGCTGCTGCAGCGCACTGACGATGGAGAGCTGATCAGTGAACGCCTGTTCGAAACCGAACTACCAGCCCTGATCAACGCAACGCAGCCATCATCATTTGTTTTTTAGATAGCGACTTGTTTGTCACACAAAGAAAATCCACAACTTGCCGTAAATCAGCTAACATTGTGGTCATGTTAAAAACTATCACAATCAAAATCACAGGGGTTTTACTGCTCTCTGCCGCACCCTTCATCAGTAGTGCAGGGGCGGCAACCAGTTTACTCGATATCTACCAGCTGGCGATCGATAATGATCCGCAGTACCGCGGTGCCGAAGCCGCTTATCTCGCCACCCTGGAGACCAAATCGCAGAGTCGCGCGCAGCTGCTACCGACAATCAACCTCACTGCGAACATCACCGATAACACACAAAAAACACTGAGTTCCAGTTCGTTTGCGGTAGGCACGCGCAAGTTCGATAGCAACGGCTACACACTCTCGTTGACCCAACCGCTGTTCAACTATGACTATTTCGTACAACTTCGCCAGAGTCGCTCCACCATCGGCGAAGCCAAAGCGACACTCTCTGCGGCACAACAGGCGTTGATCATTCGCCTTTCGGAGCGCTATTTTGATACGCTCGCCGCGCTGGATGGGCTTGAGTTTGCACGCGCCGAAAAACGTGCCATCGACCGACAGCTTGAGCAGACACGCCAGCGCTTCGAGGTTGGCCTGATTGCGATCACCGATGTCCACGAGGCGCAGGCCGCCTATGATCTGGTGACCGCGCAGGAGATCCTTGCGAACAACCTGCTGGCAAGTCAGTATGAGGCGTTGGCTGAGATTACCGGCCAGTATCACGAGCAGATCACTCCATTATCACCCGCGACACCGCTGATCACCCCAGAGCCGGCAGACATCGACAAATGGGGCGATACCGCCACGCATCAGAATTTTCAACTGCTCGCGGCTGAACTGGCCTATCAACATGCACAGGAAGAGATTAAACGTCAGCGCACGGGCCACTATCCCACCCTTGAACTAAATGCCAGTCACACCTATAGCGATTCAGATGGCGGCAACTTTGGCAGTAATGAATCAGAAAATCAGGCGATAGAATTCCGCCTCAACATGCCGCTTTTTCAGGGCGGCGCGACCAACTCCCGCACACGGCAGGCACAACGCCTGGCAGACCAGGCACGTGAAAACTATGAGCAACAGCGCCGCGCCACACTGCGTCAGGCGCGCGATGCCTATCTCAGCGTGCTAGCTGAAATCAACCGAGTGAAGGCACTCGGGCAGGCCGTTGTCTCGGCACAGAGCGCGCTCGATGCCACCGAAGCGGGGCTGGAGGTCGGCACCCGCACCACGGTGGATGTACTCGATACCCGCCGCGACCTGTTCCGTGCGCAACGCGACCACGCCCGTTCTCGCTACGATTACATACTGCACACCCTGCGCTTGAAAGAGGCGGCCGGCATTCTGACCGTAACCGACCTTGAACTGATCAACGGCTGGTTGCAGCCCGTCGCCGCTAATACGAATCCATAATAACGCCACCACTGAACTGGCATAACATGCTAGGCATAGCGTTTAACGAGATAGCCTAAAACCGTCACTGCCGAACATGTTAAAATGGGCGCTGTTCAACAGATGCCGACATGATGACCAGCCAATTCGCCCACTTCAATCTGAAACGTTTCCTTGCGCCGCGCTTCTGGCCCACCTGGTTGGGCCTCGGTGTGATGTGGCTGGCAGCACAACTCCCCTACACCACACAACTGTGGCTGGGCCGACAGATCGGTAAGCTGGCGTTTCATCTTCTCAAACACAAACGTCACGTGGCGCAGGTCAATGTCGCACTCTGCTTTCCGACACTCACGGAGGACGAGCGCACACAACTGGTCAAAGAGACCTTTCACTCTGTTGGCATCGGCATTATCGAGGCGGGTTTCTCATGGTGGGGCAGCGACCGCCGCCTGCGCACACTGGCCCATATCGAAGGGGCTGAACATGTGACTAAGGCATTCGAACAAGGCAATGGCATTCTACTGCTCGGCGCCCACTACACCTCACTATTGATGTGCGGCCGCCTGATGGCTTTCGAGGTTCCCTTCAATGCTGTCGCAAAACGGGCGCATAACCCGCTCTTCGACGCCGTATTAAACTACTACCGCCGCAAACATTTCGACGGCCTGATCAATCATACCAACATGCGCGGCATGTTAAAGGCACTCAAACAGAACAAGGCGTGCTGGTATGCGCCAGACCAGGACCTCGGGTATGAAAGTACAGTGTTCGCGCCATTTATGGGGATGCAGGCAGCGACATTAACAGCCACTGCACGTATCGCTCGTGCTACGAACACCGCCATTATTCCAATCGATTTTGAACGCCTGCCTAACCAGCAGGGTTACCATGTCCGTTTTCGCCCTGCGATCGAAGGGTTCCCAACAGGAGATGATGTTGCCGACGCGACAACGATCAACGCCGCAATTGAAGAGCAGGTGAAACGCGCACCCAATCAGTATCTGTGGATTCACCGCCGCTTCAAGTCGCAACCCGATCACAAGAGCCCGTACGAATAAGGTTATGTGGCGCTACCGTCTACTCATCAGCCTGCTATCAATACCCGCCGTGCTCTACACCGCATGGCAGGCGTGGCAGACACGCGACGTGCGCTTTCTGCGCGAACGGCTCGGCTTCAGTCATCTGCAACAGCGCAACGGCTTCTGGATTCACGCCGCATCAGTCGGTGAGGTTAATGCAGTGATGCCGTTGATCCGTGAGCTGATCAAACGTTATCCGAACAGCCCAGTAACGCTGACCACCACAACCCCTACTGGCGGTGTAGTCGCGCAACAGCAACTACCACTACAGGCAAGACACCACTACCTACCGATAGACTTCAACTGGGCAAGCAAACGCTTCGTCGAAAATTTGCAACCGCGCTGCGCACTGATCATGGAGACCGAGCTGTGGCCCAACCTCTATCGCCACTGCGCCGCAAATGATACTCCACTGCTGATCATCAACGGCCGTATCTCGGAAAAGACACTCCATGCACCCGCGTGGCTGCGTAACCTTTGCCCAGCGG
>CALZIG010000268.1 GCA_945787585.1 uncultured Gammaproteobacteria bacterium
CAGCAGCGTAATCATATCGCGGCGCTGGATACTGCCAACGGTAGCGCAACATTATGGAACCCGGATGTCGATGGTGTCACAACCGGTACAACAGTCAATGATATCGAGTTAACGTCACAGGGTGATCTGCTTTATGTCGGGGGCCTGTTCGATTCGATTGGAGGGGATACGCGTAATAATATCGGCGCAATCGATACTGATAGCGCGACGCAAACTGCTTGGGATCCTTCGGTGGATGGCGAAGTTAATGCGATGGCATTGAGTGGCGACACGCTACTGATCGGCGGCGATTTTCTTAACGTCAATACCAATGGACAAAATGTGGCGCGCTCACGGCTCGCGGCACTGAACACACAATCGAATACTGACAATGCTACCCCGTGGGCACCCGCGGCTGATGCAACAGTTCGCGCGATGTCACTTGCAGGCAGCACGCTTTATGTGGGCGGCGATTTTAATAATATTAACGACAGTGGTTTTACCCGCACAAGAAGCAAGCTGGCGGCGATTGATACTGCGGCCAACGCCTTCAACGTGCTGGGCTGGAACCCTGATGCCGATGGTAGTGTGCATGCCATTGCGCAGACCCGTGATGCCATCTTTGTCGGTGGCGACTTTACAGCGCTGAGTGCGAGCGGCACGCCAGAGACACGTATCCGCATTGCAGCGCTCGATTTTGCTAACGGTAAACCGCTGCCATGGTGGCATTTAAAGGCCGATGATACAGTGATGCATTTAGGGTTGAACGGCGCGGAAGATCGTATGATCATCGCGGGTGATTTTCATCAAGTCACGACGGTCGATAACTTCACTCCTTATGCGGATCAGGCAGCAGTATTAAGGGAAGGACTGGTGGCGGTAGATGTTGGTTTTCCACATGCAGTGACCAACCCGCCAGCGGGTGCCTATCAAACAGCTCCGTTATCAATAACGACTATTAGTTGTATTGATACACCAAGAGACTGTACTTATGGGGTTTACTTTACTGAAAATGCAGGAGCCCCTTTGGTGAGTAGTCCTGAGCCAACACCTCCACAGAGTACCAGTTTTGCTGTTGATACAACTTTAAGAATGATTGCACTGGACGATGCCGGTAATCGATCAGAGGTGCAGAGCTCACTATATGTGATTGATTCATCGCCGCCCATGACAGCGGCGTCACCCACTGGGTCGCTACCGGATGGCAGGATTCTGAGCAGTAATGATGTGCGTGAAGTGACGCTGGTTTGTACTGATGCTGGTGCAGGCTGTGCCGAGACCTATTACACCATCGACGGAACCACACCCACGGACGCATCAAATGTTTACACTGGCCCGCTTCTGCTGGATGAAAATACCCGCATAAAATACTTTTCGTTTGATCAGGCGCGCAATAGCGAGGTTGTCATCAACGAAGCGCAGTACTGGATCGATTTGCGACCGCCAACCGTCGTTGCCGATCCGCCTACGAAGGTGTTCTTTTCGGCGAGTCTTGCCATATCACTACTCTGTAGTGACGATCCTGAAGTGACTGAAGTGTCAATCGGCGCTATTCCCGATGCCAGTAATCCACCCAACCCGAATGATCCGCCGATTACCGGAGACGAGAGTGTTGAAGATGAGCAGAACCGTACCGTCACAGGCTGTCGCGGGGTTTATTACACCCTGGATGATTCAACGCCAACCGTCGCATCGACGCTATACACTGGGCCGATCAGTTTTTCTGAGAGCACTGTGGTGAAGTTTATTGCGGTTGATCGTGCGGGCAATGTTGGCCCTGTGCAACGCGCCAGTTACGCTAAAAATTACAGTGACAATGCGGGTGCCTTTGGCCCGTTAGGGCTGTGTCTGTTACTGCTGCCGTGGCTCTGCTGGCGTGGCCAGTGCAGAGGGCAACAGGCGAATAGTGATAGAGGTCTGTTGTGATGATGCAGCTATCGAAGATCAATGCTAAACAGTGGTGGCAGACGCTAGCACTCTCCGCGATGCTGATCATCCCATGCGCAGAAGCCAGTGCCGCAGCGACCCCGCGCACGGATGTATGGCAGCCTAATGGCCCCGTGTACGCGGTGGAGATGGCGAAGGATTCTAGCGCTGATTCCGTTTATATCGGGGGTGAGTTTACCTACGTTGGCCCCGACACTGGGAATTCTGTATTGGTGAGTTTAACCGGCACGCGTCTACCGACCGGCGCATCGTGGCCGAAGATAGAGGGCGATGTTTATAGTGTGATATCCGACGGCAACGATGGTTGGTATGTCGGGGGTGATTTCACCATTATTAATGATGGTGCGGATGACCGAAATCGTCTGGCACGGCTGACACACGATGTCGATGGCATTTGGAGTGTTGATGCGTGGGATCCGAATGTGAACGGTGCAGTCCGGACAATGGTGCTGGACGGTACGACGCTATATGTTGGTGGTGATTTCACTGTGGTTAATGAGGATGGTGTCAATAATGAGACGCGCAATCGTATCGCTGCGTTTGATACCGCGACAGATACCAATAATGCTACGTCGTGGGATCCAAACGTCACTGGTACCTCTGTGCTGACAATGGCGCTGAATGGTACGACACTCTATGTCGGCGGTAATTTTACTGCTGTCAATGCAGGGGTGTCACCAAGAAGTCATCTAGCGGCTTTCGATCTTGCTAATATTGGAAGTGAGGATGTAGCAACGGGCTGGGACCCTGATGTGACAGGTGCCTCTGTGCTGACAATGGCGCTGAATGGTACGACACTCTATGTCGGCGGTAATTTTACTGCTGTCAATGCAGGGGTGTCACCAAGAAGTCATCTAGCGGCTTTCGATTTTGCTAATATTGGAAGTGAGGATGTAGCAACGAGCTGGGACCCTGATGTTACTGGTACCTCTGTGATGACAATGGCGCTGAATGGCACCACACTTTATGCCGGGGGTGATTTTACCTCGGTGGGTGGAGGCCCACGAAACCATATTGCAGCGATTGATGCCGCAGGCGCCGCAACGAACTGGGTACCCGCACTGCCTTTTCTCGATGCCACCAACGTTAGTGTGAGACAGCTTAAGGTTGGGAATAGTGCTGTCTATACGGGGTGGGCAGGAACACTGGATAGCAAAGACATTGGTCGCATGCAGGCAATCAAGACATCGGATGGCAAAGTCGAGTGGTCGGCGGCGGCGGATAATTCAATCGATGCGATGGGTCTTACTGCCAACGATATTTTTTTAGGCGGCACCTTCACTTCGGGTGGCGGACGGTTGCGCAGGAATCTGGCCGAGATCAACATTAATACCGATGTGGACGGTGCGGGTGCGGCGACAGACTGGGATGTTGTCGTCAACGGGCCGGTGCGGAGCATTGTGGCCAAAGAGGGTGGCTTTGGCCTCTATATCGGCGGTGCCTTCAGCGCGGTCACCGAGAAAAATGCCACCGCCTCAGATACGCGTAACAATATCGCTTTTTTGAGTACGCCCGGCGGTGCGGTAGAGGATTGGGACCCATCGATTACAGGGAGTGGCGCGGCTGTTAACGCGATGGCACTATCGCCTGATGAGGGAACCCTTTATGTCGGCGGGCGGTTCAATGCCATCGCAAGCACGACGCGAAATAATATCGCATCGCTTAATACCACGGTGTCAGGGGTGGGTGGTTTAAATGTAGTGAATCCTACGGGCATCGGCGTTAATGATGGTGCCGATCAAGAAGTCCATGCGCTGGTGGTGAGCAGTGATAATAGCCTGGTGTTTGCGGGGGGTGCCTTTGATAATATTGGCGGCAAGACCCGCCCGCGTGTTGTCGCGATAAAAACCACGACGGGAGTGCCTTTGGCGAGTGAATTATGGGCAGTGTCCACCGTCAACGGAACAGTACGCTCGTTGGCACTCAGTAGTGATGATAAGACGTTATACCTCGGGGGAGACTTTACCAACATCAATGACGGTACCTCGGAAACAAGAAACCATGTCGCTGCGCTTGAAGTAGATAATGGTAAATGGGGTGTGGCCGTCCTTGACCCAGGTGAAGTGGTTCCGAGTGTCACTGTTGCCACGCCCCGCGTCTATTCACTGGGACTTTCCAGTGATGACGAAATGTTGTGGATAGGGGGGCAGTTCGGTGATGTGAATGGAGCAGGCAGGAATCACGTCGCACGCTACAACCTTAAAGAATCATTGGTCACGGCCTGGAATCCTGATGTATCAACAGGCACGCGTATCTATGCCACAGAGCGAACAGCGAATGATTCGCTGGAGATTATCGGCGGCGATTTTACTGAGGTGGGCGGCGTCCCTCATAAATATC
>CALZIG010000269.1 GCA_945787585.1 uncultured Gammaproteobacteria bacterium
CGGACTGCCGATCGAAGAGGCGCTGCGTGCGGTGTCTCAGCAGTGCGAAAAGTCGCGCCTTAAAAGCATGCTGGTCGGAGTGCGCTCGAAGGTGATGGAAGGCCATACACTGGCGACCTCGCTGGGGGATTTCCCCCATGTTTTTACCGATCTCTATCGCGCCACTGTCGCGGCCGGTGAGCAGTCGGGCCATCTTGATGTCGTGCTCGATCGACTCGCGGATTACACCGAAGGACGACAGGCGATGCGGCAGAAGATGATAATTGCATTGATTTATCCAGTGTTGGTTGTTGTGGTATCGATTGCAGTGGTTACCTTATTGCTGGCATTTGTGGTGCCAGAGGTCGTGACGGCATTTGAGGGAGGGGGGCAAGAACTTCCAGCTTTGACTGTTGCGCTGATTGCCACCAGCGATTTTATTCGCGAGTGGGGGTTACTATTATTCGGAGCAATTATTGTGCTATTTTTTGGTGGCCGAGTAGCCCTGCGTAAACCGGGGCCAAAGCGCTGGCTTCACTATGTGCAACTGAAGACACCGCTGCTCTCGAAGTTGATTCGAGGCCTTAATGCGGCCCGTTTTGCGCGCACCCTCAGTATTTTGAGTCAGAGTGGTGTGCCGGTGCTGGAGGCGCTACGGATCGCCGGGCAGGTGGTGTCGAATATTCCGATGCGCAGCGCGGTCGAGGCCGCCGCGAAACATGTCAGTGAAGGTGCTAGTATGCATAAAGCATTGGAGCAGAGTGGTTATTTCCCCCCGATGACCATACATCTGATCGCCAGTGGTGAGAGTAGCGGTAAACTCGACGAGATGCTGGAACGGGCCGCCAATAGCCAGGAGCAGGAACTCGATACCGTGATGCAGACCGTGCTGGGACTGTTTGGGCCCTTTATGATTCTGGTGATGGGTGGTGTTGTACTACTAATAATCTTGGCGATTTTATTACCTGTCTTTAATATGAATGATCTTGTGGCGTAGCTAACCTTAGTGTCGTCACATCTGGAAACGTACGGGAAGAGCAATAGAATGAACAGAAAAACAAAGATTAACCGCAGGCGTGCGCGAGGCTTTACTCTGATAGAACTGCTGGTTGTAGTGGTTATTTTAGGGATTCTGGGCGCGTTTGTTGTACCTAATTTCATGAGTAAGCCAGGCGAAGCGCGGATTGTAAAAGCAAAGACCGATATCCGTGCGCTGGAGAGCGCCTTGAATATGTATAAGCTTAAAAAGCACGACTACCCCGGCACAGATGAAGGGCTGGAGGCGCTGGTAGGAGAAGAGATGCCTCGTTTATCTAAGGACCCATGGGGGAATGACTATCTGTATCTGAGTCCCGGCCAGAATGGGCCAATTGATATTTATTCATTAGGTCGTGATGGTGTCCAGGGTGGCGAAGGTGAAGATGCCGACATCGGCAACTGGAATCTCGACGGCGAGTGATCGCTGGCCGTAGGTAATGAGAGGGGCATGCGCCGTATCAGGGAGTAGCCGCCGACGTTCAGCGGGTTTCACACTGATTGAACTGATGGTGGTGGCGTTGATCATCGGCATCACCCTCACCTATGTCGTCGTCTCTTTTAATCGTAATGTCGATGATGATGTCCAGACCGAGGCGCAACGCCTCGGCGCACTAATTACGCTGGCGTTGCAGGAGTCGGTGCTGCACTCCACGGAACATGCGCTCGAGTTTGGTCTCGATAGTTATAAATTTCTCATCCTCAATGAAGTAAGCGGCCAGTGGCAGCAGCCGGAAGATGATGCCGCGCTGCGTGAGCGTGAATTGCCCGAAGGGATCTCGATGGAACTCTATCTTGAAGGGCATGAGTTTAATTTCGAAGAGAAAGTAGATGCGTCGGCCGAAGATGATGAGGGCGAAGTGCAGGCTGCCGGTCCGCGCGCCTTTATGTTATCGAGTGGTGAGATGAGCCCGTTCGAAGTCGAGCTGTGGCATGAAGATGGCGAAGCTCGTTTTGTGGTGAGGGCAGGCATCACCGGCAAGGTTGAGATTGAGCCGCAGTGATGATCAGTCGACAGCGCCATCGATTAAGCTTAGCCCGCACACGTGGTTTCACCCTGCTGGAGGTAATGGTGGCGCTGGCGGTGATCGCGATTGGCCTCGGCGCGGTGATCACCGAGGCGAGCCGCAATATCAGCAACGCCTCACTGCTGCAGGATAAAACCCTTGGCCACTGGATCGCCTCCAACAAGAGTGTTGAGATGCAGGTGAGCAAAGAGTGGCCGAGTACCGGTGAGCAGAAAGAGGATGTTGAGATGGCCGGGCGGGAGTGGCACCTGACGCTGAAGATCATCGACACACTTGATGAACGAGTGAAACGGATGGACGTCGAGGTACGCACCGATGCTGCCAGCGAAAGGCCGATTGCAAAAGTGATCTCCTATCTTGGTCAGCCGACGTGATGCGAGCGCGTTTTCATTCCGCTGGTTTCACCCTGATTGAACTGCTGGTGGCGATGTCGATCTTCGCGGTAGTGGCCGTGATGGCGTACGGCGGACTGGATTCTGTACTTAAGATGCGCAAGCAGGGTGATGAACATGCGGTAAAACTAGCGGCGTTGCAGACCGCATTTGCGATCCTTGAGCGCGATATTGAACAGGCAGCCAACCGTTCGACCCGCGATAACTTTGGTGATCCACAACCCGCGATGAGTGGTGATGATGAGACGCTGGAATTTACCCGCAACGGCCGACGCAATCCTGGTGGCTTCAGCCGCAGCTATCTGCAACGCATCGCCTACGGCATCGAAGATGAAGAGCTGATGCGTGCCAGTTGGCAGGTGCTCGATCTTGCGCAGGATAGCGAAGCGGCGACCGGACCGCTGTTGGAAGGGGTTACGCAGATTGAGTTCAGCTACCTCGATGCGCAGCTGGAGTGGCACAGTGAGTGGCCAGTGAGAAATCTATCGCAAGCGAATGCCGCGACCCCCGCGTTGCCAAAGGCGATTGCTCTCACCATTGAGAGTGAGCAGTGGGGTGAGATCAAGCGCCTGTTTCGTGTGGCGGGCGCGGCAGCGCCAGTGGCACAACAGAATGGTGGTGCAGGTGCTGCCGGTACAGGTGGAAGCGGGTCGTGATGTATCGTCGCCAACGCGGTGCAGCATTGATTACGGCCATTTTGATCACGGCGATCGCGACCATCGCAGCCGTGTCGATGGCGTCGCGCCAGCACCTCGATATCCGCCGCACCACCAATGTGATCGAGTCATCGCAGGCCTATCTGTTTGCACTGGGTGCCGAGGAGTGGGGGCGGCAGGTGTTGGTGCGTGATCGTCTGGAAAATAATATAGACCATCTCGATGAAGACTGGGCAACCTCGTTGCCGCCTATCGAAGTCGAAGGCGGGCGCGTTGCAGGGCAGATCGAAGATCTACAGGGCCGTTTTAATCTCAATAATCTGGTCAGGAATAACCAGCCGAGCCAACTGGATATCGAGCGTTTCCAACGGCTATTACGCCAGCGTGGCCTCGATGAAGAACTGGTCTATGCGATCATCGACTGGATCGACGAAGACGCGAACGCCACTATCCCTGGCGGCGCAGAAGATTTTGAATACCTTGGGCGCGAGCTGCCATATCGGACCCCCAATGCGATGATGGCGAGTGTCAGCGAACTGTTATTGATTAAAGACATCACTCGTGAGATTTATGATGAGCTGTCGCCGTATGTGACGGTGCTGCCTGAATATACCGATATCAATGTCAATACTGCGAGTGCAGAGGTACTCAGCATGCTGCTTAATGATCTGACACAGGCCGAGGTCGATCAGTTGATCGATGATCGTAAACCGGATGGTTTCGCATCGGTGGCCGATTTTGTGGCACACCCAGCGATTGGCGGACGTATCAATGGCAACGAAGGCCTCAGCGTGGCGACAAAATACTTTATAATAAACGCCGCGTATGAATTTGGGCGCGGCAGGACAAAACTGTATAGTCTGGTGGTGAGAGACGATAACGCACAAGTGGAAGTAGCGATGCGCGCGCAGGGTATTTATTAATGCAGCCAAAATTTTATATTCGGCTGAACAGTGATAGCAGCGCCGCTCGCCAAATCGGGCTGCGTACGCTACGCTTCGCTGAAGCGGGTGCGGAAGGGGTCTCCAGTGAGATGCCGATGGGTGAACTCGCCGCCGCGGCGAGTGGTTGCCGTGTCATTGTTATTGTCCCTGCCACAGAACTATTGCTGATGTCGGC
>CALZIG010000270.1 GCA_945787585.1 uncultured Gammaproteobacteria bacterium
AAGTGGGCCGGGTGCTGGGTAGCGGTGTGTTATCCGGCCTGGAACTTACCCTCGACTCACTCAGCGGTACGCTCACATTAGAAAAAGGAAAAGCAGTGACGAGTGCGGGACGGGTGCTTGAACTAGGGCGCACGCTCAGTGTTAGCCTGCATGATAAGGCGTTAATTTCGCAACTCAACAGTGGCCTCTACCAGCGTTTCAATCGTGGACTTTATGCGGTGGTGTTGCGTTATGTTGATGTCGGTACCGATATCGCCGAAGTGTTCCCGAAAGACCTCGGTGACAAACGGGGGTTTGAATATGCGCTCGTCACCGAGTCGGTGCAGATGGGGCTGGTGACGCTGCCGACCGCGCTTGCCCAGCAACACCCACTACATGTGCGCGCGAATCTCATGCGCGAATATCTCGGGGATGATGAGGCCCATGGGGTGCTGCCCGAAGATGCGGTAGCACTTGGCGTACTGGCGATCAAAGAAGATCTACCGCAGTGGCTGGATGCAGAACTCCTGCGCCACCCAGTGCGCAACGACCCTGATCAGAACGATCTACAGGCGGACCTTCTACGTCAGTATGAAAAATTACTCGCCGATGTACTGGCGGCGCGGCGCGGCGGCGGATTAACCGGCGACTTTGCAGCCAGCGACTATCTTAGCCTGCTGCCACCCGTCGGTACGATTCCGATGGAAGCGGTCGATCCAGTCAATGGCCGTCAGGGATTTTTCCCTGAAAACTTTCAGGTCTCGATTGCGCCGGTGCGGCAGTCCGATGTGGCGTTGATCAAAGAAGAGGCACTTGGTTTACCTCCGATTGATTTAACCAGCAAAGAACCGATGGACATCGTGATCCTTGCGCCATTGAGTAATCAGGAGTATGGCCAGTTTGCGCTACAGTTGGAGACCGGTTTTGATCCCGCCTCACGGCGTCTGCCGCAGTTAGACCTGTTACGCCTGCGACTTTATCCGACCCAGCTGGACCTCGACACGGGTGCTTGGACTGCGATCTGGGATCGTGTCAAAGAAGAAGACCTTTTTTATCAGCGCCGCCCCACGCGTGCAGCAGAGACACAGATCAGTGCGATTGTGTTGGCGCAGGGCACTGCGCTTCCCGCATCAATCCCGCCCGCCACGAGTCCCGCGGATAGTGGCAGCTTATTAGAGAGTGAAGAGGATATCTTTTTCCGCCGCATTAGTTTTAGACAACTGGCGACCGAACGCACACCGCAGGACGAAGAAGGGAGTGATGCCCTCGAAGATTTAAATGCCGACTTTGGTGGTGACGCGGCGACGGTGATGGCCTGCCTCAATCTCTTGCTGGTGATCGATAGTCGTTATGACTCGCTGATCTGGCAAACACTTCTGCCATTAGCGCGAAATGAAAGTCTCGACGGTTTTTTAACCGCGTTAAAAGAAAGCGATGCTGAACTCGGTATGGGTCAACGCGTGGCGGATAACGGGGTTGAATTTGGTTTGTCTGACACGTTGTTAAATCGCTGGCCTTTACTGGACGCTTAATCGGATCCATAGGAGATAGGAGCAGATCATGGCACTGATTCAACTGCATCACCCCGCCGCCAGTTCACATCGACTGGAACGGGTGCATATGTTTCCCGGACGCTTCCTGAGCGAAGAGGAGTTTGATCGCAATCAGGATTATGCCGATGCGCGCCTCGCGCCGCTGCTGCAAAGCCGTCACGCCGGCGTGGTACGAGGGCTGACGTTAAATCTTAACCTGCAAAGTGGGGGCGCGCTCGGCACTGGTTTCAGCGTCAACCCCGGTATTGCCGTCGACAGTGATGGCATGGCGTTGGGCCTTTACTATCCGTTGCAGATGGAGTGGCAGACGCTGATCGAAAATTATCAGACCCAGTCCGGTATCGATGATGTTCGCGGTGTCTACTATATTACGCTGCATCGTGCCACCCGTTCGGTGGACGCACATGAAGTCGAGCCGTGCCAGCGCGCCGAATTCGACCCCAGCCGAGATTCACAACTTGTCGTGGTCGGTAGTCTGAAACTGCATCGACTCGCGATTGATCCCGCTGCCGTCACCACGCGTACGCAGGGTGAGATTGAAAACTGGATCGCCGCCGATCGCATCGATGGCCAGTTTATGCGGCAGCTTAAAAATGCAGTGCCACTGGCGCTAATCGCGATCCGCGATGAAGGCAGTGGTTTCGCAGTTCACTGGGTATCGCAAGCGGCCGGTCGTTATCCTGCGTTAGCCAATAGCGGTTATCACGTGCTATTCAATCAGGTTAACGCGACCCTGCAGCGGGTGATGTTGGCGGCACAAGACCCACTTAACAGTGCGACTCCGCTTGAGGATTTTATTAATGCCAATCTTAACCTCAGTTATCTGCCTGCGGCAGGCCAGTTACCATTAGAGTGGTTGCAAAACCCCGCATCCATTACGCCGTCACTGATGTGGCTACCAAACCACCTCGGTATCGATATGGTGCCGGTGCCTGAAGAGGCCGTCGGTGAGTTGATACAGCGCCATCTGCCGCGTCGGGTGATCGACCTGCATCAGCCTGCCGGCGATAAGATTCGTTTACTGTTGGCGGTGAATGAACCCGATTATCGTACCGATCTACTGGATATTCCGCCTACGGACGCGCAACTGGAATCCGATATTTATCGCTTTTTTATGCGCGCGTATAACGCCTGGTTTAAATGGCGAACACAATTTAATGTACTGTATTACCACAGCGAAAGCACCGTACTGGATGCCGAGCAGATCCGCATGCTGGATCTGCCCAAACCAGAACCGCTGCCGCCACTGCCGGAGATGGTGTTTAACGCGCTTGTTGCTCGTGCCGAAGATGAATTACAGGATCCTGCCAATCCAGGCATCCCTTATCCATATAATAAAAACACGCCACCTCGTCCCGATTTTTACATGAGCTGGTTAGTGGACAGCGACGGTGTTCGTGTTCCACCGCCAATCCC